>NZ_JBFBAD010000185.1:0-17403 GCF_040682075.1 Actinoplanes sp. NPDC051411
CCCCGCCGCGCCCGGGGGGGCCGCGGCGGTCGTACGCGAAGGAGTCGCCGACGCGGAGCGCGAGGGCAACCCTTTGGGGCAGTCGGCAGCGGCGCTGGCGGGCACCCGGCTGCCGACTGCCAGCATGGCGGCCGTCAGTCCCAGGACGATCAACGCGACCGTCAGCGCCTTGGGGTTCCGGCTGAACCGGGATCGTCCGGGTCCGCTTTTGGGCCCCTCCCGGTCGTCTTCGAAGCCGGGCACGAGTCCGTGCTCCTGGGCCGTCGCCGGCCGGTCGTCGTGCCCCGCGACCTCGACCTGCTCGGTTTCGGCCTGCTCGGTTTCGGCCTCCGAAGGCGACGCGTCCCGCGGCGGTGAAGGCGAGTCCTCAGGCGACGTCGAAGGCATCTTGATCTCGCCGGTCTCGGCCGCCTCCTGGTCCAGGGCGATCTGGTCGCCGATCGGGACGAAGTCGGGGTTGACCGGCCGGATCCGCGGCGGCCCCCAGGCGATCACCAGCGCGCCGCCGATGATGCCGAGCAGCATGCCGACGAAGAAGCCGCCGAGGTTGAGGCCGATGAACGAGTAGAGCGCGTCGAGCAGGCCGACGATGCCGTAGAACATCCGCTGCGCCGGGGTGATGAGGCAGAGCAGCGCGCAGATGATGAGGATCAGCGGGATCAGGTAGGAGAGGAAGCCGGTCGGCCCGAGGTGGAGCGAGATGCCGGCCAGCGACGCGTTGGCCGTGTAGAAGAGTTCGCCCCCGGCCAGCAACAGGAAGAAGCACCCCCAGAACGGGCGCCTGTGCCGCCACCGCCCGAATCCTCGCCAGACGTCGCCTGCCGCCACTTGTCCTCCATCGATCGAGCGCTCGGTGCGTGAATATCTACCGCTGTCAAAGCGGAGGGGCCCGCGGAGGGTTCCGCGAGCCCCAGGGCAGTTCCGGTCAGCCAGGGAAGCACTCGTGGCCGGCGGCGTCGCCACCAACGTACAGGTGCAGGTGCATGCCCTTGAGCGTGAAGGTGCCCGCCGAGGTGTAGGTCGCGGTCTGCTGCAGGTGGTCGATGTCGACCGAGTTGGCCTGCTGGCCGAAGCCGCCGACCTGGCCGTGCGCGGCGGCGCCGTCGACGTTCATGGTGCTCGAGTCGACACCGATCTGAATCGTGTGGAAGGTGGTGTCGCCCTTGAGGTCGGACATGCCGATCAGCAGGTGGTCGGCCGTGACGTGGTCTTCCTTGTTCGGACCCTTGCCGGCCTCGATGCGCATGACCACGTCGCCGCCGAACGGGCTCGGGGCCCGCACGGTCTGGCACAGGTTGGTGATCTCAGCGTTGCCGATGCCGGACATCGCGGTGATCTTCTGGCCGTGGCCGTCGGCGCCGTTGGTCTGCGGCAGCAGGTCCGTGTACTGCGTGAAGCCGTCGCCGTGCAGGTGGTCGGCGGAGAGTTTGAAGTCCTGACCGGACACCTGGAAGCTGGCCGCGATCGCGCCCTGCTCGAGAGCCACGACGAGCCCGGCCGCGACGGCGAGCGGCACGCCGATCGAAACCGCGAATCTTCGCCAATTGGTACGTCCGTAAGACGGATCGCTGCGCGATTCCTTCACGGATCCTCCTTGTTCTCGACAGACGGCTCGCCGCCACGCCGCCACCCGCTCGCATCGACGGGCGACCCTGTCGAGCAACCGTCAGCAGTGAGGTCCGTCGATGCCGTCGTTTAACGTGCGGGAAATGTTGCCGCTAGTGCCCGGGGACTACAAGTGGCGTGGCTACTAGTCAGTAACCCAGCTCACGCGATCTCGGTCACGCTCCGTGATGCTGGCTTGAAACGCCCTCGTATATTGGCCCCAGATCCGGACAGAGTGCCACGTCGTCGATCGTGTGATCGTCACCACACGTATGCAACGGGCCCTATGTTACGGATCGGTAACGAAATCCAGGCGCATCTCAGGTATCGGTGCTACGGCTGAGACCGAGACCGAGGAAGGACTATCCGGATGACTTCTCCCGCACCCCAGACACCGAGGCGCAGACGAGGCGGCGCCCTGGGCCGGTTGAGCGGAGTTCTGCTGCTCGTCGGCACTCTGGTGGGGGTGGCCGCGGTGCCGGTCGGGGCCGTGCTCACCGCCGGCGCGGACTGGACCAGGAAGCAGCAGGACCAGTTGCCCCCGCAGTTGCTGGCCCCGCCGACGGCCCAGGTCACCCGGATCTACGCCAACGACGGCAAGACGCTGATCACGACGTTCTACGACGAGGACCGGCACGACGTCGCCCTCGGCCAGATCTCCAAGCCGATGCAGGACGCGATCGTCGCGGCCGAGGACACCCGCTTCTTCGAGCACGGCGGCGTCGACGCCCGGGGGGTGGCCCGCGCGTTCGTCAACGACACCCAGAACGGCGGGGCCGAGCAGGGCGCGTCGACGCTGACCATGCAGGTGGTGCGCAACGTCCTCAAGGAAGACCCGAACCTCACGCCGCAGGAGCGGATCGACGCCACCGCCGACACCCCGGCCCGCAAGCTGAAGGAGGCGGAGTACGCGATCGAACTCGAACACCGCCTCACCAAGCAGCAGATCCTGCAGAACTACCTCAACATCGTGTATTTCGGCGGCGGCGCGTACGGGATCGAAGCCGCCGCCCGACGGATCTTCGGCACCACCCCGGCCAAACTCGATCTTGCTCAGTCGGCGCTGATCGCCGGCATCGTGCAGAACCCCGACGTCGACAACCCGATCAGTGGCGACAAGACGAAGGCGCGGGCCCGGCAGGAATACGTGCTGGCCGCGATGGCCAAGGCCGGCGTGATCACCCCGGCCCAGCAGCAGGCCGCGCTCAAGGAGAAGCTGACCTACTCGGGCAAGACCCAGCCCAACGGCTGCATCGACGCCGAGAATCCGGCCGACGGCTGGGGCTTCTTCTGCGACTACGTGCAGCGCTGGTGGGATCAGCAGCCGCAGTTCGGCAAGACGGTCGACGAGCGCGAGGACGCGCTGCGCCGCGGCGGCTACACCGTCGTCACCACGCTCGACCCGAAGATCCAGAAGGAGGCGGCCAAGCAGTCCCGCGCCGTCTACTCGCTGGAAAACAAGAAGACCCTGCCGATCGCGGTCGTCGAGCCGGGCTCGGGCAAGGTGGCCGCGCTGGCCGTCAACCGCCACTTCAGCAACGGCAAGTCGACCTCCGAGACGACCAACCCGCTGGTCAGCGGCGGCGGCAGCGTGTACGGCTACCCGTCCGGCTCGACCTTCAAGATGTTCACCATGCTGACCGCCCTGGAGGCCGGCATGCCGCTGAACAGCGTCTACGACTCGCCGGCCAAGCTGACCACGCCGTGGCCGGACGGCGGCCCCGGCAACTGCGGCGGCATGTACTGCCCGGGCAACGACAACCCGTCCTGGATGGACGGGCCCCGCAGCATGTGGAACGGGTTCGGCCGCTCGGTCAACACGTTCTTCGTGCACCTCGAGGAGCAGGTCGGGCCGGCCTCGGTGGTGGCCGAGGCCAAGAAGCTGGGCATCGCGTTCAGCGCACCGGCCGACGCCGAGCTGGCCAGGACCGGCGCCGCCTCGTGGGGCTCGTTCACCCTCGGCGTGATCGACGTGACCCCGCTCGAGCTGGCCTCGGCCTACGCGACCGTCGCGGCCGAGGGCACCTACTGCAAACCGCTGCCGGTGCAGTCGATCAAGGACGCCGGGGGCCGGGCCGTTCCGGTGGCGACGGCGTGCAAGCAGGTGCTCTCGCCCGACGTGGCCCGGGCCGCGACCGACGCGGCGCGGTGCCCGGTGGGCGAGCAGAGCGCGTACGGGAAATGCGACGGTGGCACCGCCACCCAGGTCTTGGGAATCATGGGTGGCCGGCCGGTGGCCGGCAAGACCGGCAGCACCGAAAACAACATGACCGAGACCTTCGTCGGTTTCACCCGGACGTACGCGGCGGCCGGCATCGCCAACGACCCGGTGAACCCGTCCGACCACGTCGGCACCGCGGTCGAGGGCCTGGTGGTCAACGCGGTCGCGCACACGCTGAACACCGCGGTCGGCCCCGGCGACTACCCGAACTTCACCCCGCCGAGTCAGGCGATCGCCTTCGGGAACTGATACCTGACCAGGTGCGACCATGACGCCGCACCAGCGCACTTCCGGGGTAACCCGCTGGTCCACAGGTGGCGCGGTTAGGGTCGTCCCGATGGATCCGAAGAGCGTGCGCCGCGCGGCCGCCGGGCTGCTGATCGCGGCGCTGGCCGGCTGCGGCACGCTGCCCTCGGCGGCGGCCGCGCCCGCCCCGTCCCCGGCCGCCGAGCCGGTCGTGGTCACCCTGGGCGATTCGGTCCCGGCCGGCTCGGCCTGCGACTGCGACCCGTTCCCGGTCACCTACGCCCGCACGGTCCACGCGGTCTCGGAAAACCTGGCCGTCCCCGGCTACACCTCGGCCGACGTCCTGACCCAGATCCCGGGCGTACGCTCCCGCCTCGCCACCGCCGACGAGGTCGTCCTGATGATCGGCGCCAACGACCTGGCCGCCGCCTTCGACGCCGACACCTCGTTCGCCGACGCCGCCACCACCATGCGGCAGAACGTCACCGCCGCGATCAGGGCGATCGACGCCGTCCGCGCCACCAGGGTCCTGGTGCTCGGCTACTGGAATGTGGTTCAGGACGGCCGGGTCGCGGCCGCCGCCTACGGCCCGGCCGGGGTGCAGCGCTCGGTGACAGCCACCGAGTACGCGAACGACGGCCTCCGCGAGGCGGCCGCCGACACCCACGCGACCTACATCTCGACCGACGCGGCCTTCCACGGCCCCGACGGCACCCAGGACCCGAGCAACCTGCTCGCCGCCGACGGCGACCACCCCAACGCGGCCGGCCACGCCGCGATCGCGGCCCTGCTGCCACCGCTGCGCAGCGGCGACTAGACCCTCCATCTGGTCCCGGCCGCACCGGGCGCGGGCACATGACCTGCGGACTGTCCGCTCGTGACCGCCGGAACGCCTGAAGTGGATGGTCCGACCCCCGGGCCAGTCATCAAAGGAGCTCCGATGCTTAAGCCCGAACGAACCCTCGCCCCCGAACCCGGTGTCGTCCTGTTCGTCATGCCGTTCGGCGAGAAAGTGCTCGCCGGCCGGGAGACCTGCGACTTCGACCAGCTCTACACCACGGCGCTCGCGCCCACGGTCGAGAGCTGCGGCATGAAGCCGGTCCGCTTGGACACCGTGTACGGGCCGCAGGGCATCATGGAACTGATCTGGCAGGAGGTTCAGCGCGCCGAACTCATCGTCATCGACTTCTCGTTTCGCAACGCGAACGTCACCTTCGAGTACGGCCTGATCTGGACCCTCGGAAAGCGGGTCGTCGCGATGACCCAGGACGAGCAGGACATCCCGAGTGACATCCGCGGGCTGAATCGGTTCATTCGTTACAGCCAGCACTTCGCCGACATCGAGCGCGCGAAGCGGGAGCTTGCCCTCCAGTTGCAGGCGCTGCGGGAGGAACCGGCGGAGGAACGGGCTCCGGTGCCCTACACCGGCGGCGGCGCGAGCGCGGTGCCGGCCGGCGCCCGGGTCATCGCGGTGGAACGGGACTACGTGACCGTGCGAACCGACGACGGCCGGCTGGGCTTCCTGCGGGCGGGCGATGTGGAGTACGCCCGGTTCATCAACGACATGAGCCGCCGATACAGCATCGGTGACACGCTGGACGGCGCTTTCGTGGTCGACCCGCAGCGCGGGGAGGCGCGGTACACGATGCTCGCGGGCCGCACCAACCCGTGGCCGGTGCTCGCACGCCGGTACCCGGTCGGCACCACGTTCCGCGGTGTCGTTCACCACGTCATCGCCGGCGTCGGGGCTTTCGTGCGGGTCGACGAGGAGGTCAACGGCCTCGTCCCGGGCGAGACCATCAGCGGCGAGTGGCCCGCGGTCGGTGATCACGTCGAGGCGACCGTGACCCGGATGGACGTCACCCGGCGCAAGGTCACGCTGGTGCTCAAGGGCGACGCCCGCGGGCACGGACCGCACGGTGGGCGCCGCTCGGCCGACGAACCGCAGGTCGGATTCCGGGGCCTCGGCACGGTCACCCGCATGGTCCCGGAGCAGGACGGACGGGGCGGCTACCTGCTGCTTCGCCTGCCCGGTCGCGCCCGGCCGGCGATGTTGCTGGCCAAGGACATGACCGAGGACCTTCGTATCGACCTCAACAACGGGCACGTCGATCTCGGTGAAGAAGTCTTCGTCGAGGTGATCAACGTCGACGCCGGCAGCGGCAAGGTGCTGCTGCGGGAGGAGGCCGAACCGGTGCCGGACTCCGAGGCCGCGCTTCCTCAGGCTGCCTGATCGTCGCGCCGCCCAGAATGGCCCGGGACCGCGTCCCGGGCCATTCTTGTGCGCACAGCAACTTGCCAGGCTTCGCCGTTCTGGGAGATGGTGAGGCGGGGATCGTCTCAAGGAGCCAGTTTGCAGATCTTCGTCACGTACGACGCACGACGCGATCGCGCCTATCTGTGCTCCGATGTCGCGGTTGATGATCGGCCCGTACTCTTCGACGTGGCTGCGATCGCCCGGTTCTCTCTCGGAGAGTCGCCGGTTCTGGTCTCGCTCGAGATCGACCGCCCGTTCTTCGCACGTTCCACGGCCTTCGAGAAGACCCTGCGTGACCTGGTCGGCCGGCGCATCCTTGAACGCCTCCGGGAGGGTCACGACCAGGGCATCTCGATCGCCGAGGACGTTGCCGTCCCGGCCGGCGAGATCGCGGCCCTGACGTCGAGCTGGCGCAGCTTCGCGAGTCGGGGGGAGATGCCCGCCCGGCACGAGCCACGGCCGGCCCGCGAAACGGTCGACGTCGTTCTCGGCCGGTTGCGGGAGTGGTTCATTCCGCTGCGGTTGGCGCCGGTGGTGGCGCGCGACGGTGCCGCCCCCGCGACGGAGAACCCGGCGGGCACGCTGACCAACTGGGTCGAGGCGCCGGCCGAGGTCGCCGAACTCACGGGATTGTCGGACTTCAAGGTCGACGTCGTGCAAGACGTGGCCCACGTGTCCGCCGCGCATCCGCGTAGCGGCACGCCGATCAGGGTTTCGCTGACTGATCAGGGACAGCCGGTCTCGGACGAGGTGCTCCTCGATGCGCACGCCGAAATCGACGGACTCTGGACCGCCCGCCTGCCGATGCCCGACGGATGGGCCCGGATGGCGGGGCTGCAACTCCATATCCGCGTCCCGGAGTCCCGTCCTTGACGGTGCCGGACGACCGTCAGGCGGAGCTTCGGCCGGCTGACCTGGCGTCTTCACCGTGGCCCGGGCGCGATCTTCCCACCGAGGACGCTGTCTCCGAAGACGATCCGCCCACCGCGCTCGACGGTACGCCGATCGATGTCGCAGTCGCCAGTAACGCGGTCGGCGTGGGTCTGAACGACCTGTACAAACGGCATTGGAACACAGTGGTCCGTAGCCTGACGACCGGGGCGCGGCCGGTCCGGGCGGCCGCGGCGGATGCCGAGGACGCCGCCGGCGAAGCGTTCGGCGTGTTGCTGGAATCGGCGGCTCAGCATCCGCACCGCTGGCTCGAGACGGCCTATGTCGTATCAGAAGCAACGGCCTTCGCCGAGTGGCGGGCCACTGCCCAGAAGATCCTCTGGGCGACGGAGCGGCGGCTGCGGAACGAACGCCGGGCCGCGGCGAGCGTCGACGTCTCCGGCGATGACCCCGGCGGGCCGGCGCCGCCGGATCGATCGAACGAGGTTCCGGCCGCCCTCCAGTGGGCCGCCGACTCCGGCATCGACCTCGACGACCTGTTCGGCGATGGCCAGCTGGCCGGGCCCGGCGACGCGGTCGACCAGCTGATTCTGCTGCGCTGGTGGGCCGGCCGGGAGCTGTCGGCAATCGCGGACGAGGTTTCCGCTCTGGTGGGGACCGGAATCGACGCCGGTGACCTGTTGGTGCGGATGGTACGGAAGTTCCGGGCCGCACCCCGATCCTGGCTTTACGCCGTCGCGTACTGCAATCGACGCTGGGCGCCGGAGAGGACGCTGCCAGACGCTCTCACCGCGGACGTGTGGCGCGATCCGTTCCATCCCGAGCGCCGGGACACCCACGTCACATTGTTGATCGGCTGGATGGCGGCGGGCCGGCGGCTCGAGCGCGACGCGTACCGCAGCGACGGGTGGGCGGCTCAGGACAGCCGGACGATCGTCGCCCGCCGCATCGCCACCGGACTCACCGGCGCCCGCCGTACGCTGCGGCGACAACGCTTCTGGGGTCAGCCGGAGCCCTTCTCCGCGATCAGCGGATCTCTGCCGTCGGGGCGCCGGGTCTCGGCCGACACCGTACGCAAACACTTCAGCCGGCTCCGGGCCGACAATCACTGGATCGAGCCGCTGCTGCCGTTGCCCGTTCTCGTCGGCGACGCCGACGAGGGCGATCCGGGCGAGAGCCGGCCGGGACCGCGGCCGGTGTCGCCGATGAAGAGATAGGGCGCCCAGTAGACGGGGTGAGCGGTTCGCGGATCCTGCTGGAACGATCGGACCGCCCGGGTGAAGGCATCGATCTTGGGCCAGCCTTCCAGGAGCCCGTTGTACATGGCGGCCGCGAACCGCCCGCTGTAGGGCGGATATACCTGCGAGCCGGCCGCGATCACGGTAGCCGCGCCCGAGGCCAGGAAAGCGTACGGGAACCCGTACAGGTCGCCGCCGAAGCCGCCGCCACGGGCCAGATGGCAGGCCGCGATCGTGACGAGATCCGCGTGCGCCGCGCCGTCCGCCAGCTCGCCGGCGGTGATCTTCTCGTCGCCGATCGACATCGAGGACAGGAAGGAGGCCGGGAAGTCTCGCACCTCACCGTGAGCGATGATGTGCACGAGGCTGCGTCGCTGGCCGTCGCGGAGAAGTCCCATGGCCGCCGACGGCTGCTCGGGCAACTCGGTCTTCCAGCCGGCTTCGTCGAGCAGTGCGGCGATCTGAGCCGCCTCGCCCTGGTCCGTCGCGTCGCCGTGGCCGACCACGAGCGCGCGGTCAGCGTCCGGCGGCAGGTGCGCGGACGCCATGGCTTTGAGGCTCGGCCCATAGACGAAGGCGGTGTCGGCGCTGACGTAGCGTCCGTTCGGACCGCGCAACGCGTGCATGGGAAACATGCTCAGCGGACCCTGACCGACGACGTAGCAGACGTCGCAGTCGGCCAAGATGTCACGCAGCGGCTCGACCACCTTCTGGTAGGCCGCGGACAACCGGGGTGTGTCGTTCGGGTTCGGATGCGGATGGACGGTGAGGTCGACACTGATCTCGTTCCACATCTGTCTCTGAAGGCTTTTGAACTCCGCCACCGAGCCGAGGCGTTCGCTGCGGTATTCGAGTTGCTCGCCGGACAGTCGAACGCCGGCCGCGACCATGTCGTCGCGGGAGGAGGCCAGATAGATCACGGCGGCGGCGCTTCCGCCGAGCGCGGTCAGCCGGTCCCGGATCTGCCGTCGGCCGAAGGAGCTGGCGGAGAGCCTGCGGCGACGGGTCTCGGCCGACGCGGCGCGCTCCGCCGGATGAGCGGCGATGATCTCGTCCCGGACCGCTCGCAGCCGCTGGGTCAAGGCGGCCCCTTCGCCCTCGCGGACGGCCAGCCGTTCCTCGATCTCACGCTCCTCGTGCTGGAGGGCGATCAGGGGTGACCAGGCCCGTTCCTCGCGTACCGCCTCCAGGGCCAGTCCCTGCGCCAGGTCCAGGACGCCGACCGATTCCTCGTTCTCCGGGTCGGCCTTTCGCATGACGTTGACGATGCGGGCCGGGTAATGCCGCATCGTCTCGACCATTGCCGCCCGGTCGTAGACGCTGCCCATCGAGGCGATGCCGGCCTCGAGAACCTGGCGGGCGGCCCGGGCCGCCGCCATGGCGGGCTCCGGCTGAAGTGCGGCGCCCTCGCCGAGGTAGGTGCGAGCCACCCAGAGGTGCCCCTCCATCTCCAACTGCCAGTCGCCCAGGCGCTTGGCCTGAGTGCACACCTTCTGCCATCGGCGTCGCGCCGTCGGCGTCTGCACCGACTCCGGCTGCACCATCCCCGCGACGTAGAGCGCCAGGAGCCCCTCGGCGGGCGCGTAGGCCTCGGCGAACTCCCAGGCCAGTTCGGCCAGCGACAGCGCCTCGATCCGGTTCGTCTCGGCTGTCAGCCACTGCGCCGGCAACGGCCGGCTCAAATATCTGATCCGCCGGCGTGGATGCCAGCGGTCGGCGGCGGCGACCGCCTGCCGCAGGTTTTCCCGCAGCTGCGGTGCGGGACGACGCCCGCCGTCCAGATATCTGGTCCGGGCCAGCCGGGCGAGCACGTCCACGACGGCCGGCACGTCCTGCACCTCGACGGCCCACACCAGGTCACGGCAACCGTAGAACAACCGCCGGTCCCGTTTGGTCAGCGACATGTCGCCGAGAGCCGGGTGACTCGGATAGTTGCGGCCGCGATGGGGGAACAAGAAGTTCCAGGACCGGAACTTGTGGTCCTCGCGCCACCTGTCGATGCGGCTGACCTTGCCGCGCAGGAGATTGTTATGACCGCTCGGCGGTCGCTGCTCAAGGTTGCGCGCCACCCTGGTCAGCCAGTACTGAGCCGACGACACCGCACCCTGACGGTGTCGCAGCGCGGCCATCAGAGCCATGGCCTCGTCCATCCGGCTGCGGAAGCCGCCCGACGACGCCTCCAACTCGGCCGCGTCGCGGATCGCCTGTTCCAACCGGGCCAGCGCCCCCGCCGGATCGAGGTACTGCTCCGCGGTGGCCCGGCCGACCTCGGCCAGGATGCGACGATCCTCGAGGTCCAGCCGGCGCAGTGCCTCGGCCTCGGCCGCGAACAGATCACGAGCCGGGGCATGCTCGGACACCGGCAACAAGGCCCGGCCCAGCGTCGATGCCAGCTCGACAAAGGTCAGAAGCGCGCTGCGCCCGTACGAGTTCATCGGCTGCGAAACGGGCCAGATCTGCGCGGCCGCCAGTTGGCGTGCCACCTGGCCGGTAGCGGGCTCGAATCCGCGGTGCCGCAGCAGCATCCGGGCGGCGTCCTCGAGGACTTCGACCGCACGCTCACAGTTGCCGAGCCGAGGCCGCAGACCGCGCTCGTAACAGCGATAGGCCAGACCGCCGGCACTGATCCGCGCGCTGACAGCGACAAGGCCGTTCGCGTCGACCGCGTCGGCCGCGCGAGTCTCGATCTCGGTGCGTCGGCAAAGGTCGTCCGCCGTGGTCAGCACCAGGCCGCCGCTCGGCTCGAATCCCCGTCCGGCCAGCACCGAGACCAGGCTGCGCAGCACCCGCTGATGGCTGCGGATCAGCCGGCGGACCATCGGGGCGTACTCCGAGGGCGGTCGATCCGCGAAAGCCGCCGCCGCCCCCGTCAGGGCCTTTTCGTACAGCAACAGGTCGAGACACAGTGGGCGGTACCGCAGGTTGTGGTGTCCCAACCGGGGACTCTGATCCATCAGCTGATCGGCGAGTTCCACCAGGGTCGTGAGCTGCTGGTACGGCCCGGCGCCGCTGCCGGCGACTGTTTGGAGGATCGCTTCGGCGGACCCGACCACGTCTCCGGCCCCGTCGGTGATGTCGCGAAACACCGCCGCGGCGACGGATGGGATGATCGCCCCGTCTGTCACGCTGCCTCCTGGGGTACGGCCGGGCGGACCTTGGTCCGCAATCTCATACAACACGGAGGACACGGCCTGTTCATCACACGAACGGCCAACTGATTCCCCCTGTGCATCGACGACGCGGCCTTTTGACCTGTTCGGACGATGAGGTCCGTCGGCCGGACGGGTCAGGAGCGGCGGGCGGCTTCCAGGCCCAGCCAGATGCGGTCGCGGGTGAGGGGCAGGTCGGTGAAGCGGACGCCGGTCGCGTCGCGGAGGGCGTTGGCCAGGGCCGGGGCGACCGGGTTGAAGGGACTTTCGCTCATCGACTTGGCGCCGAGCGGGCCGATCGTGTCGTGGGTGTCGGCGAAGTGGACCTCGGTGTGGGGGACGTCGGCGTAAGTCGGCAGGTGGTACTGCCGGAAGCCGGTCGTGGTCACGCCGCCGGAGTCGTCGAGGTCGACGTGTTCCGACAGTGTCGCCCCCAGGGCCTGGGCGACGCCGCCCTCGACCTGGCCGCGGCACTGCAGCGGGTTCAGGACGACCCCGGCGTCGGCGGCGTGGACGCTGCGGAGGATCCGCAGCTCGCCCGTACGCGGGTCGACCGCGACCCGGAACCACTGGGCGTTGAACGCCACCGACCGGGGGGTGCCGCCGAAGTGGCCCTCGCGGACGAGCCGGCCGCCGGCCTGCCGGGCCACCTCGCGGAGCGAGCCGCCCCGCGCCTCGATCTCCTGCCGGAGAGCCGTCGCCGCCTCCAGGACGGCCCGGCCCGCCACCACGACGCCGGTCGAGCCGAACGCGCCGGTGTCGTGGGCGACCACGTCGGTGTCGGACTGGCGGATCAGGATGCAGTCCGGGGTCGTCCCCAGCACCTCGGCGGCTATCTGGGCGTGCACGGTCGTGCTGCCGTTGCCGAACTCGGCCGTGCCGACGCCGATCTCGAAGTGGCCGTCCGCGCAGAGCGTGGCGGTGGCGTCGGCGTAGTGGCCGCCCGGCGGGCCCGCCGCGATCATCGCGATGGCCAGGCCCTCACCGACCTGCCAGCCCGCCGGGGCGGCCGGGGTCTCGGCGGCCGCGGCGGCGCGCAGGTGGGACAGGCACTGGTCGAGGCCGTAGCTGGCGATGGTCAGGTCGTCGGCGTGGTCGCCCGGGGCGGTCAGCGGCTCGCCGGGCCGGACGATGTTGCGCTCGCGCATCCGGATCGGGTCGAGGTCGAGCATGCGGGCCAACTCGTCCAGGACCGACTCGACGGCGAAGGTGACCTGGCCGAGGCCGTACCCGCGGAACGCGCCCGCCGGGACCGTGTTGGTGTAGACCGACCAGGCGTCGGTCTGCTTGTTGGGGCAGCGGTAGACGGCCAGCGACTCGTGGACGCCGTGGTACATCACCGCCGGGCCGTGGTTGCCGTACGCCCCGGTCTCGGTGACCACTCGCAACCGCAACGCGGTCAGGGTGCCGTCGGACCGCGCACCGGCCTTCAGGGTGACCGTGAACGGGTGCCGGGTGGTCGCCGAGGTGAACTGCTCGGCCCGGGTGTATTCGTGCTTGACCGGGCGCCCGGTGCGCAGCACGGCCAGCGCGACCAGGTCCTCGACCAGCATCTCCTGCTTGCCGCCGAAGCCGCCGCCGACCCGTCCGGCGAGCACCCGCACGCGGTCGGCCGGCAGCCCGAACAGCGTCGCCAGGGACCGCCGGGTGAGGAACGGGGTCTGGGTGCTGGAGCGGATGACCAGGCGGCCGTCCGCGTCGAGCCAGCCCACGGCGCCGTGGGTCTCCAGGCTGGCGTGTTGCACGCGCGGGGTCCGGAAGGTCTCCTCGTAGACCGCGTCCGCCTCGGCGAACCCGGCCTCGACGTCGCCGAGCGACGCGTGCAGCTCGCCGGCGACGTTGGCCCCGGAGCGGGCGATGCCGTGCGCCGGGCCCTTGTCGCCGTGCACCAGGGGCGCGCCCCGGGCCATCGCCTCGTCGGCGGTCAGCACGGCCGGCAGCACCTCGAAGGAGACCCGCAGGAGGCGGCAGCCCTCCTCGGCCGCGGCCTCCGAGGTGGCGACCACCGCGGCGACCCGCTGCCCGGCGAAGCGGACCACGTCGTCGAGCACCCGGGTGTCGGCCGGGTCCTCGCTCGGGTGCTCGTGCTGGGCGGTCGAGAAGTAGCCGGCCGGGGCGTCGGCGTGGGTGAGGACCGCCTCGACGCCGGGTACGGCCAGCGCGGCCGAGGCGTCGACGGCCAGGATCCGGGCGTGCGCGTGGGGCGACCGCAGCACCTTCATGTGCAGCAGCCCGGGGACGTCGAGGTCGAAGGTGTAGCGCGCGGTGCCGGTGACCACCTGCGGCCCGGCCGGGGCCCCGGGCGACCGGTCGGAGACGTTGCGGACGCCGCCGAGCGCGTCCTCGATCGCGCGGTAGCCCGTGCACCGGCAGAGGTTGCCCTTGAAGGTCCGCGCCGCCGAAGCCCGCTGCGAGGAGTCGAGCGCCGCGGTCGTCATGATCAGCCCGGCCGTGCAGAAGCCGCACTGGAACCCCTGCGCGTCGAGGAACGCCTGCTGCACCGGGTGCAACGAGTCCCCGGCCAGCCCCTCGATGGTGGTGACCCGGCGACCCCGGGCCCGGAACGCCGGGTAGACGCACGAGTGCACCGGTACCCCGTCCACGTGCACCGTGCAGGCCCCGCAGTCCCCGGTGTCGCACCCCTTCTTGACCCCGAAGCAGCCCTCGTCGCGCAGGAACGTCCGCAGGCACTGGCCGGGCCGCGGCTCCCGGTCGTGCCGGACGCCGTTGATCTCGACGGTCATGAGAGCTCCGCCCGGATCTGTTCGGCGTACATCCGGGTCAGGTGCCGGCGCCACGCCGGCAGGCCGTGCACGTCGCGCACGTAGGCCGTCTCGGGGATGCGTTCGGCCAGTGCCACCTGCAGCATCTCCGGCTCCGGCGGCGAGGCGAACCGCAGCACGTAGGGCCGCGTGGTCGACGCGGTCACGGTCAGCACGAACGCCCCGTCGGCGTCACGGCGCCCGATGAGCAGGGCGGCCGACCGCCCGTACGGGTGCAGTGATCCCTGCCGGAAGGCAGACGGGGTGTTGAGGAAAGCGTGAGGGAGGAACAGGGATCGCAACAACTCGCCGTCCCGCAATACGTTGCAGCCCTCGCCGGTAACGAAATCGCGTACCGGCACCTCTCTCGAACCGGAAGGCCCGAGCAGCCGGCAGACCCCGTCGAGGGCCGCGCCGAGCGCGATCATCGGCCCGGCGGGAAGCGAGGCGCACAGGTTCCCGCCGACGGTCGCCACGTTCCAGATCTTGAACGAGGCCAGGAACGCGTGGCAGCACTTCTCGATCAGCTCGTGCTCCTGAGCGACCAGCGTGGCGACGGTACAGGTCGCGGCGATCTCCAGCCCGTCGGGCCGCCAGGTCAGCGGCTCCCAGCCGGCCGTCGTCAGGTCGAGGAGCCGGCGGATCTCCGGCGACGGTGAGGCGAACAGGGCCGTGCCGCCGCCCAGCCAGGCGTCGCCCGGGCGCCACTGGTCCACGGACGCCGGGCTGACCACCTCGGCGACGGTGTTCAGATCCACGTTCGTACGCTACGCGCCGTTCGGTTCACGAGCCGACGATCAGCATGGTCACCACCACCGTCAGCAGCCAGGCCGCGTAAAGGGCGAACGGCCGCCGGGGCACCGCGATCTCCGGCGGCGGGGCGAGCGGGCTGATCTCGAACGACCGCGTGCGGGCCACCCGGAGCGCCGCCACGAGCTCGTCGGCCGTCCGCTGCGCCGACTTCGCCGGCCACGGCGCCGGCGCCGGAACGGTCAGCACCGATTCGCCGGCGCTCAGCAGCACCGAGCCGCCGTCGTCGTGCAGCACTGCGCTGTCGGTCGCCCACGGCTGCCGGTCGACGCCGCGGAACCCGACCGCCGCGATCCCGCCCGCGTGCCACCGCAGCCGGGGCCGGAGCTGGTTACGCCAGCCGAACTCGTAGCCCGCGGCTCCGGCGACGGCGATCAGCACGGCCGACAGACCGGGCAGGAAATGGCGGCCGAGCTCGCCCGCCGCGAGCGCCGCCCCCAACCCGACCGTCACGGTGGCCACCCACGCCCGCTGCGGCGCGATCCGGTGCTCGCGCGTCCGGTACGCGTCCCCGTCCGCGTCCGACGCCCGGAGCGCCATCGGATCGACCAGCTGCTCCTCGTCGTCCTCGATCTCCCGCGGCAGCCCGTCGACCACGTCGTAGGGCACCGTGATCACCTCGCCGACCGGTCCGACCGGCACGTGCAGCCGGCCGCCGACCTCGACCGCGCACCACGCGTCCGTGCGCGGCTCGCCGAACAGCACGGCCTCCACGGTGTGCGGGTCGTCGTCCTCCGGCTCGTCCGGTTCGGCCACGTCGAAGCCGAACTCGAGCGCGGTCTGCCCGTCCGGCGACGGCAGCAGCACATGCAGGTAGCCGACCTGTTCGACGACCCGCACGCTGTGCGCCGGCTGGGGAAGCGCGAACAGGTCGCGCAGCGCGTGCTGCCGGTGCGCGGCCCTCGCCAGCAGGGCACAACCCAGGCCGGCGCCCCCGATCACCAGGGTCAGCAGGGGTGCGGCGCGCACGTCCGACCAGACGTAGCCGAGGCCCAGCGCGGCCAGTGCGACCAGGGCGGCGCCGGTCGCCTCGGTCGCCCGGGCGACCCTCGGCACCAGCAACGGTTGCGGTGGGCGGCGACGCGGGACCGGCTCACCCGGGTGCGGCCGGTCGCGCTGGGCGATGATCACGCCGACTGCGGCGTACGCCCATACCACCGCGACCGCCACATAGGGCCCGCTCAACGAGGTCCAGGCGAGCGCGCAGAAGATACCGGCCCAGGCGGCGGCCCAGCGATGGGCGTACGCCATGAGAGCGGGCGCCAGCAGCAGGCCGGCGCCGACCCACCGGGCCGGGGGCGCGGGGTCCTGGGCCCCGCCGAACAGCCCGAAGACCAGGAGGAAGACCGCCAGCCCGGTGGCCGGCACGAGCCCCTCGGCACGCAGCACCCGACCCATGCCCCCATGGTCGGCTCTGCCCGGTCGCCGCGGGGCCGAATCGGCCGACGCGCGTTATGCGTATAGTGTATGTATGCCGAACAAGACGATCTACGTGTCCGACGACGACCTGCCCCTGTACACCCGGGCGCAGGAACTCAGCGGCGGCAACCTCTCGGCCACCATCACGATCGCGCTGAAGCGCTACGTCGAGGTCGAGGAGGGGCGCCGGGAGGGCTACGACGAGATCACGGTCAAGGTCGGGGTGGGGCCGGGGCGCAAGGTGCGGTTCTCCGGCGTGCTGCTGGGGGAGTGGGGGCGCTCGACCAGCAAGACCGTCGAGGTCTACCGGGTCTACCGCACGCTGAAGGGAAAGTTCGCCATCCACGTCGAGCGGTCCCCCGACTACGTGTGGTCGGGCGAGAACGCCAAGGGCGGGGGATGGCGGGGGGTGCTCCAGGCCTACCTGGGACCCAACCAGACCTGGGGCAGCACCCAGGGTGACGCGTCGCTCGACGTGGTCGAGACGGCCGACGAACTGCGCGCCCGCATCCCGGCCGAGCTCGCCGACCTGATCGCGGCCGTCCTCGACCAGCCCACCATCGAGCAGCTCGACATCTAGGGGCTCCGGCCCTGGACCGCTCCGGCCCTGGACCGCTCCGGCCCTGGACCGCTCCGGCCCTGGACCGCTCCGGCCCTGGACCGCTCCGGCCCTGGACCGCTCCGGCCCTGGACCGCTCCGGCCCTGGACCGCTCCGGCCCTGGACCGCTCCGGCCCTGGACCGCTCCGGCCCTGGACCGCTCCGGCCCTGGACCGCTCCGGCCCTGGACCGCTCCGGCCCTGGAC
>NZ_JBFBAD010000186.1:0-17352 GCF_040682075.1 Actinoplanes sp. NPDC051411
CTTCACGATCGACCAAGGTCAACATGTTGCGCACAGCGGGAATCCTGTCCCACCGACCCGCCAAGATCAAATGCTACGACCGGCTGAACTCGCCCGGTGCTCTCCGGAGTTGATCGGCCGGCGTGGACCAAAGAGGCCAGCCTGGCCATGATGGACCGCCAGGGAATACGCGCGGCGGTGGTTAATCTGTGGCCGGGCGTGCCCCCGATGGAACGGCGACCGGCCCGCGAGCTGGCCCGCCGGCTGAACGAATATCTCGCCGGTTTCGTGGCCGGCGGGGCGGACCGGTTCGGCGCGTTCGCGGTGCTGCCGCTGCCGCATCTCGACGACTGCCTGGAGGAGTTCCGCTACGCCGTCGACGTGCTCGGCCTCGACGGGATCGGGCTGCTGACCAACCACGGCGGCCTCTACGCCGGCGACCGCCGGCTCGACCCGCTGCTGGCCGAGGCCGACCGGCGGAGCACCCCGGTCTTCGTCCATCCGGCCGTACCGCCGTCGACCGGCCAGCCCGGCTTCGGCCTGCCGCTCTCGCTCTACGAGTTTCCGTTCGAGACCGTGCGGCTGGCCGCGCAGCTGCTTTACAACGGCACCCTGGAACGGTTCCCCCGGCTGCCGGTGATTCTGCCGCACGGCGGTGGCGGCGTCAGTTATTACGCCGACCGGCTCACCTACGGCCCGGTCATCAACGGCGAACTCGCCGGCCGACTGCCGGGCGATCCGCTCACCACGCTCCGGCGCCTGCATTTCGACGTGGCCATGTCCGGGGGGCCGCACTCCGTGGCCTCGCTGCGGTTGTTCGCCGAGCCGGATCACCTCCTGGTCGGCTCCGACTACCCCTTCATGCCGGAGTCGTTCGGCGCCACCAACGGCCACGGCGTGGCGCGTCACGCGGGCTTCGACCCGGCGGAATGGGCGGCGGTCAACCGGACCAACGCGGAAAGACTCTTCCCCCGCTTCCAACGCACGGAAAGGTGAACAGATGCTCGACGACAAGACGGTCGCCGCCTACCTGGACCGGATCGGCACCCAGCGGCCGGAACGGCTCGACGCCGAGGCGCTGCGGCGGCTGCACGAGCGGCACTCGCTGTCGGTGCCGTTCGAAACCATCGACTACCACCTGGGCAAGGAGATCTTCGTCGACGAGCGGGTGGTCACCAAGATCGTGGATGAGCACCGGGGCGGCGGCTGCGGCGAGATCAACACGGCGTTCCACTACCTGCTCGAGTCGCTCGGGTTCGACATCACCATGCACCAGGGCCGGGTGTGGCTGGGCCGCGAGTTCACGCCGCCGTACAACCACTCGGTGAGCGTCGTCCGAACCGGCGGCCAGCGGTGGCTGGTCGACGTGGGGCTGGGCCGCAGCAGCCGCTACCCTCTGCTCCTCGACTCGCCCGAGCCGCAGGAGGACCCGCACGGCACGTTCTCCACCCAGCGCGCCGGCGAGGACGCGACGGACGTCTTCCGGGCCGGCGTGCTGCAGTACCGGTTCTACGACGAGCCGATCACCGCGGTCGACGGGCTTGAAGTGGTGTGGTGGTACCGCACGTCGCCGGACTCGCCGTTCCTGCAGAACCTGTCCTGCACGCTGCCGACCGAGAACGGCCGGGTCGTCCTGCGCGACAACAAGCTCGTGGTGATCGACGGCGACCGGCGCCGGGTCGAGCGGCTCACCACCGACGAGGCCCTGCTGGAGGCGTACGAGAAGTACTTCGGCATCCGGCTCGACAAGCCGCCGACGCCGAGCCCGCACGCCAACCGATCGTTCCGCATGTCGTACGAACAGGACTGAACCGTGCTGACCGAGCAGCAGGTCCACGACTACCTGACCCGGATCGGCGCCGCCCGGCCGGAGCGCCCCGACCTGGCCGCGCTGCGCCACCTGCAGGAGCGCCACAGCCTCACGGTGCCGTTCGAGAGCATCGACTACCACCTCGGCCGCGAGATCTACATGGACGAGCGGATCGTGGACAAGGTGGTGTACCAGCGCCGGGGCGGCGGCTGTTACGAGATCAACACCGCCTTCTACCTGCTCCTGCTGGCGCTGGACTTCCCGGTCACGCTGCACCAGTGCCGGGTCTGGATCTCCGGGCGCTTCACCGCGCCGCACAACCACGTGCTGATGACCGTGCGGTTCCCGGAGGACGGCACGCGCTGGCTGGCCGACGTCGGATTCGGCAAGAGCAGCCGCTACCCGGTCCGGCTGGGCACGCCGGAGCCGCACGTCGACCAGCACGGCCGGTTCACCACCGGCCGCCCCGAGGACGGCGCGACCGACGTCTACCGCAACGACGTGCTGCAGTACCGGTTCTACGACGAGCCGGCCGAGCTGCCGGACTTCCGGCAGAACCTGTGGTGGTACCGCACCCATCCGGCGTCGCCGTTCCTGCAGAACATGTTCTGCTCGCTGCCGACCGAGGACGGCCGGGTCACCCTGCAGGGCGACCGGCTGACCGTGCTCGACGGCGGCCGGCAGACCGTGGAGATCCTGGCCGGCGACGACGCCGTGGTGGAGGCCTACCAGTGGTTCTTCGGGATTTCCTTCGACAAGCCGCCGGTCCCGGGGCCGTACGCCGACGACTCGATGCGCATGTCGTTCTTCGAGAGCGACGACGGCCGGAGCGACCTGGTGCCGCGGTGACCGGCGTACGGGCCGCGTACGTCGACCGGCCGGGACCGGCCGGCGAGATCCGGTACGGCGAGCTGGCCGCGCCCGTCCCCGGACCGACCGACGTGCTGGTCGACGTGGAGGCGACGACGGTCAACCACGTCGACACGTTCGTCCGCTCGGGGACCTTCCGCACCCCGATGCCGCTGCCGTTCGTGGTGGGCCGGGATCTGATCGGCGTCGTCGCGCGGGCCGGCGCGGGCGCCCCCGGTTTCCGCGCCGGCGACCGGGTCTGGTGCAACAGCCTCGGGCACGGCGGCCGGCAGGGCGCCGCGGCCGAGCGGGTCGTGGTGCCGGCCGACCGGCTCTATCCGCTGCCGCCGGGGGTGCCGGCCGAGGCGGTGACCGTGCTGCACCCCGCCGCCACCGCCTACCTGGGGCTGGTCGTGCACGGCCGGCTGCGCCCGGGCGAGACCGTGGTGGTCGGCGGGGGCGGCGGCAACGTCGGCGCCGCGCTCATCACCCTGGCCGCGGCCCTGGGCGGCCGGGTGGTGGCGACCGCCGCCCCGCGCGACGCCGCGTTCTGCCGGTCGGCCGGGGCCGGGGAGGTGATCGACTACGCCGCACCGGATCTCGGCGACCGGCTGTCCGCGGCCTGCCCGGAAGGCATCGACGTCTATCTGGACACCTCGGGCCGCAACGACCTCGGCCTGGTCGTCGGCCGGCTGGCGTTCCGCGGCCGGATCGTGCTGCTGGCCGGCATCCGGTCGCGGCCGGTGCTGCCGGCCGGCGACCTCTACCTGATGGACCGGTCGGTCACCGGCTTCGTGATCTCGCACGCCACGACCGCCGAGCTGGCGGAGGCCGCCGCTGTGCTCAACCGGCTGCTGGCGACGGGCCGGCTGCGGGCCCGTGAGGTGGTGCCGTTTCCGCTCTCGGCCATCGCCGAGGCGCATCAGCTGGTCGAGGACGGCAAGATGAACGGGCGGCGCGCGCTGGTGACCGTCGGCTGAGGGTCGTTCACGGCCGGGTCAGCAGCCGGTGCAGCCGCAACGCGAGCTGGATCTCGAGCGCCCGCGACGGATCCTGCCAGTCCGGACCGAGCAGCTTCTTCACCCGTTCCAGCCGCCGGGTGACGGTGTTCGGGTGCATGTGCAGCAGCTCGGCGGCGTTGGTCGGGCTCTGGCCGGCCCGGAAGTAGCCGTCGAGGGTGCGGACCAGGTCGGCACCGCGGCGCCGGTCGTAGTCGAGCACCGGGCGCAACAGGTCGTCGACGAACTGGTCGACGCCCTCCCGGCCGGCCAGCAGATCGGGCAGGAACCCCAGCTCCGGGGCCGACGCGCCGCGACCGGAGAGGCCGATCAGGATCATGACCTCCAGGCTGCGGACGGCCTGCCGGTAGCGCGCGGCCACGACGCCGGGCGCGGTGCCGGTGGCGGAGGCGGCCGCCGTCACCGGCCGTCCGAACAGCGCGCCGGCCTCGTCGGCCGCGGTGCGGGCCAGCTCGGCCGGGTCGGTGTCGCCGGGCAGCAGCAGGACGACGTCGTCGTCGTGCACGGTGAACAGCCCCTCGTAGCGGCCGGCGAACGCCGCTCCCCACGCCGACGCCCAGTACGGGCTGACCCCGTCCGGGCGCAGCACGACCACGGCGTACGTCCCGTCCAGCCGGACGCCCAGCCGACCGGCCCGCTGCACCAGCGCGGCCGGCGGCCGCGGCGTGGTGATCAGCTCGTCGAGCAGGACACGCCGGCCCTGACCGTCCGTCGAGTCGTAGAGCTGCCGCAGGATGACCGCCGCCGCCTGGCCGATCAACGGCAGGATCTGGCGGTCGGGCCCGGTCAGCCCGGTCGTCGTCGTCACCACCAGGATGCCCAGCCGCCGGTCGCCGGCGAGCACCGGCACCACCCAGGTGTCGTCGTCGTACTGCACCGGTTCCCGCCCCGAGCCGGCCGGTCCCCGGGCGGCCGCCGTCACCGCGTCACCGGCGGCCGGCCGGCTCGACGCGACCACCAGCCCGTCGGCGGTGCACAGATGCACGCCCGCGCCGAGCCGCCGGTCGGCCTCGTCGACGAACGCGTGCGCGTCGCCGCGGGCCACGGCCAGTTCGATGAACCGGTAGTGCTCCGAGCGCAGCGCCTGCAGCCGGCTGAGGTCGGCGGCGACGCGGGCGTTCAGCTGCTCGAGCCCGTCGAGCCGGGCGACCGCGACGTCGAGCAGGTGCGTCTTCTCCAGCGCCGCGGCGGCCAGCCGGGCGAACGACATCAGCTTGACGTGTTCGTTGGCGGTGAACGTGCGGCACCGGCGATCGGCCAGGCAGAGCACGGTGGCGGAGCGGTGCGGCGCCGAACCGTACAGGTGCCCGAGCCGCACCCCGATCATGGTGTGCAGCCCTTCCCGCTCGGCCAGGTCGCGCAGGCCCGCGCCCGGAAGCACGCCGGCCGCGGTCGGCCGCTCCTGGGTCCACCAGAGATGTGAGGAAGCCGGTGCCTCCCCGCTCTCGTCACCGTCCAGGTGGGGACCGGGCAGCGGGACGAGCCCGTCGGCGGCCTTCACGGTCAGGATCGGGCTCGGCTCGGTGACGGTGGCCACGAAGGCGACCGGCACCCCGAGCAGCCGCCGCCCCTGACGGGCCACCACCTCGAACAGGCTCACCAGGTCGCGCGGCGAGGCCAGATCCTGGGCCGCGTCGACCAGGGCGGTCAGCTCGGCACTGTCCAGCGATCCGACCGGCTGGCCCGGTGGCCCGGCGTTTGTTTTTGTCGACATCGTTCCCCCGTCGTCCATGGCGCCGCGCCAGTCGTCACTTTCCGCGACAGCCCAGCTACCACCGTCCACGGTAGAGCGCGGAGGTGGTGCGAATGATGTGCGGTATTTCACTGCCGGATCCCCGACTGCTCGCCGACCTGATGGATCCGCGCCGGGACCTTTGCCCCGTGGCCCGGTGGTTGCCGACGATTTCTCCCATGGCCGAATCCCAGACCACCACCCCCCTGTTCGAGTCCCGGGCGGAGATCGACGTCGAGGCGACCCCGGCCGAGGTGTACGCGATCGTCAGCGACCTGCCCCGCTGCGGCGAGTGGAGCACCGAGTGCACCGGCGGGACGTGGGTCAGCGGCGTACCGGGCGGTGCCGGCGCGGTGTTCCGTGGGCACAACCTGCGCGGCGACGACGTCGTCGCCTGGGCGCCGGTGGTGCGCGGCACCTGGACCACCGAGGCCGAGATCCGCACCGCCGTCCCGGCGGCGGAGTTCAGCTGGGCGATGCGCGACAGCCGGGGCCGCCCCCAGAGCAGCGTGTGGACGTACCGGATGCTGCCGCGCCCGGACGGCTGCCGGCTGGTCCATCACTTCCGGATGGACACCCCGACCGAGGGCATCCGCAAGATCACCAAGGACATGGACGACGACGAGCGGCGGCGCTTCGTCACCGAGTGGGGCGCCAAGGTCAGCGGCGACATGCACGAGACGCTGCGCCGCGTCAAGGCGCTCGTCGAGAAGAACCGCTAGGAGCGCGACATGCTGCTGCAGCGCATCGCCAACCGGGGCATCCGGCTGGGCACGCTCTTCGAGCGCGCCGCCGTCCGCCACCCGGGCAACGACGTCACCCTCGACCACGACCTCGACGTCGCGCCGGAACTCGGCCGCCGGATCACCGTCGGCGGCATCGCCGACCTGGTCGCCGAGCTCGCCACCCGGCTGCACGCGGCCGGCGTGCGGCCGGCCGACCGCGTCGTGGTCTACAAGTCCAACAACTTCGACATCACCCTGGCCGCGTGCGCGGTGGCCCGGCTCGGCGCCGTCCCGGTGCTGCTGTCACCGCACCTCGAGGGCACCACCGTGACCGAGCTCATCCACCGGGCCGGCCGGCCCTACCTGCTCACCGACGGCGCCAAACTCGCCCGGGAACTGCCGGACACCGTCTTCGCCGACACCGCCGGCGTGCTGCTGGCCTCCGGAGAAGACCCGCGCGCCACCGCGCTGCGCTCGCCGGCCGGAGGGTCGCGCGTCGCCCCGGTCACCATGCCGCCCGGGCACCCGGCCCTGATCACCCACACCTCCGGCACCACCGGCATCCCGAAGCTGGCCGTCCACACCGGCCGGACACTCGAGGCCCGCTACCGTCCCCAGGCGTCGGTGGCCGCCCTGGTCCGGCGCCGCTGCCCGGTGGCGATCCACGTCTCGTTCGTCCACTCCCGGCTGTACACCGCGCTGGCGATCACCATGCTGCGCGGGTTCCCCCTGATCGTGCTGGCCGACGACGACCCGGACCGGGCCGCCGACCTGTTCGCGGCCCACCGGCCGGGCGTGCTGGAGACCCATCCGAACTCGTTCCTGCGCTGGGAGCCGCTGGCCGACGACCCCCGCCGGCCGCTGTCCACCGTGCGCTACTTCAGCAGCACGTTCGACGCCATCCACCCGCGCACCGTCCGGCGGATGCTGACCGCCTCCGCCTACCCGCGACCACTGTTCGGCCAGCTGTACGGGCAGAGCGAGGTCGGCCCGGTGGCCGCCCGGGCGTTCACCCGGCACCGGCCGGAGGACGCGGACGGGCGCTGCGTGGGCATGCCGTTCCCGGGCATGACCGCCGTACGGGTGGTGAGCCGCAACGGCCGGGCGCCGTCGGCCGGCAACCCGGGCTACATCGAGGTCCGCACCGACGGCCGCATCCTGACCTACCTCGGCGAACAGCGGCGCTACGACGGCCAGCGGCACGGCTCCTGGTGGCGGATGGGCGACCTCGGCTACCGCACCCGGTGGGGCTGCCTGCACCTGCTGGACCGGGAGGTCGACGAGATCGCCGGGTTCGGCAGCACCCTCGCGGCCGAGGACGCCCTCTTCGTCCGCCTGCCCGAGCTCACCGAGGTGATCATCATCGCCGACCCGGACGGGCTGCCGGTGCCGGTGGTCTGCACCGTCGACAACCGGCCGCTCGACCCGGCGCGCTGGGCGGCGGCGGTCGCGTCGCTGCCGCCCATGGCCCCGCCGGTGCGGCGGGAACGGGCCGGCCTGCCGCAGACCGGCACCACCAAGGTCAAGCGGCTGGACCTGGCCCGGCAGCTCGCCGACCGCGGCAGCGCGGCCGGATGAGCGGGCGGGCGCCCGTCCGGCTGGTGATCGCCGGCGGTGGCATCGGCGGGCTCGCCGCCGCCCTCGCGGCGTCGGCGCACGGCCACCGGGTCACCGTCCTCGAACGGCAGCCGGAGTTCACCGAGCTGGGCGCGGGCATCCAGCTGGCGCCCAACGGGCTGCACGCGCTGGACGTGCTCGGCGCCGGGCCGCCGGTGCGGGCCACCGCCGTCGCCATGGCCGAGCTGCGGTTCATGGACGGGACGACCGGCGAGCACGTCACCAGCATGCCGCTGACCGAGGGTTACCGGCGGCGGTTCGGCCGCCCCTACGTGGTGGTCCACCGGGCCGAACTGCACCGCCGGCTCCTCGACGCCTGCCGGCGGCGGCCCGGGGTCACGCTGCGCCCGTCGGCCCCGGTCGCCGGATACGCGCAGGACAGCCACGAGGCCGTCGTCCGCCTGAAGACCGGCGAGCGGATCGCGGCCGACGCGGTGATCGGCGCGGACGGCATCCACTCGCGGATCCGCCGGCAGATGGTCGGCGACGGCGAGCCGCGGACCTCCGGGATCACCGCGTACCGGGCGATCGTGCCGATGGAGCAGGTGCCCGTCCGGGTGCGCCGCGACGCGGTGACCTGGTGGACCGGGCCGGACTGCCACTTCGTGCACTATCCGATCAGCGGCGGCGCGTACCTCAACATGGCCGCCAGCCGGCACGACGGCGGGCGTACCTCGTTCGCCGGCGTCCCGGTCGGCGGCGACCTGGTCCGCGACAAGATGTCGGCCCTGGGCGCGGTCCGTGACCTGCTGAGCCTGACCGAACAGTGGCGGGCCTGGGTTCTCCTCGACCGGCCGCCGTCGCCGGTCTGGACCGACGGGCGGGTCGCCCTGCTCGGCGACGCGGCGCACGCGATGCTGCACTACGCCGCGCAGGGGGCGTGCCAGGCGCTGGAGGACGCGGTGGTGCTGGGTGACCTGCTGGGTGACGCCCCGGGCGACGGCGCCGGCTGGGTGCCGCGGCTGCTCGAGCGGTACGCCGACCATCGCCGCGAACGCACGGCGGCGGTGCAGCGGGTGTCCCGCGACAGCATCCGGCTCTGGCACGCGGCCGGGGCGGCGGCCACCGCCCGCAATCGCACGCTCGGCGCGATGGCGCCGGACGACCTGTACGACGCGGTGGCCTGGATGCACGCCGCCCGCGTCCGGGGCCCGCGACCGAGCCGGGCCGCTCGTTGAGAGAGGACACGACGATGACCGCTGACCTCCCGGACCGGCCGCCCGCGCCCACGGCCGCCGCGATCGAGCCGGTCGTCGGCGACCGGGCCTGGGCGCAGGCCGTGCTGGACGTCCTGGCCGCGCTGGCCCGGGCGCGGGCCCGGGTGGGAGCCGTGCCGGCGCAGACCGCCGCGGTCATCACGCGGTCGGCCCGGACCGAGTTCTTCCACCCGCGGCTGATCGCGTCGGCCGCCCGGGACGCCGCCGATCCGGTGACGACGCTGGCCGCCCTGCTCACCCGGCTGGTCGCCGAGCTCGACCCGCCCTCGGCCGAACATGTCCACGGCGGCCCCACCGGACCGGCCATTCTGGACACCGCCACGATGACCGTCGCCCACCGGGCCCTGACCGTGATCGACGGCCATCTCGGCGGCGCCCTGACCTCATCGTCCGGCCCCGGGACGGCCGAATGGCCGGGGCTGCTGCGGGACGCGCGCTGCCGGCTGCGCCGGGTGCGCGACGAGGGCCTGCCGGTCGCGGCGTCCGGCCTGGACGGGTACGCGCTGCCGGGCACCCGGGACGACCTGGTGGACGCGTTCGCCGCCGAGATCGGGCTGAGCCGGCCCGGGGCGCCCGCTCGCACCGCGATCGCCGGTCTCGGGTCCGCGCTGGCCGTCACCGCCGGCGCGCTGGGCCGGATCGCCGCCGGCGGGGCGCGGGTGCGCGACCCCGTGCGGGCCGCGCAGGTGCTCAGCGCCACCCGGCAGGTGCCGCCGCTCGCGGCCGGGCTCAGCCGGCCGGCCGGCGGCCGGCGCGCCGAGTGGCGGCTGCTGCGCGAGTGCCTGCGGCTGACCGGCACGGCGGCCGAGACCGCGGTGAGCCTGCTGCGGGTGGTGGAGGTGGCGCGGTCGTGAGCCGTTCCGTGCTGGTCACCGACGACGAGCGGGGTGTGGGCCGGGCGGTCGCCGCGGTCCTGCGGGAGGCCGGTCACCGGGTGACCGTCGCCCACCGCGACGGGCCGCCCCCGCCGGAGCTCTTCGCGGTGCCGTGCGACCCGGCCGACAAGGCGTCGGTCGACCGGGCCTTCGAGGCGGCGGAACAGCGGCACGGGCCGGTCGAGATCCTGGTCGCCGGCTCCCGCCGGGGCGCCGCCGGATCCCTGGGCGACCTCACCGGCGACAGCTTCAGTCAGTTGCTGGACGTCAACCTCGTGGGCACGTACCGGCTGGTCCGCCGGGCCCTGCCGGGCATGCTGAGGCGCCGGTGGGGCCGATTGATCTTCGTCGCGGCGGCGCCCGGCTACCGCGGTGCGGCCGGGCACAGTGACGCCGCCGCCTCGGCGGCCGGCCTGGTCGGCATCGCCCGCTCGCTGGTGCGCGAGCTCGGCCCGCGCGGCGTTACCGCGAACGTGGTCGCTCCCGGCGTGCTGGAGGGCGATCCGGAGTCGCGCCCACCGGAACGGAACCCGGACACCTGGTCGGAGATCCCGTTGGGACGCAGCGGCACGGCGGCCGAGGTCGCGGCGGCGGTCGGCTATCTCGCGTCGGCGGAGGCCGCCTACGTGACCGGCGCGGTGCTGCCCGTCGACGGGGGCGTGGGCATGGGCAACTGACGGCGGCAGATTGGCACACCAGTCCCGGAACCGACCGAATAGTATCGATTTTTGCCGACGCGAAGGGCAGCCGTGGACGAGCAGGGCACCGCCGGCCCGGCACCCGATCTCGCCGACTTCTACCGGGCGACCCGGGACCCGCTGTTGCGCACGCTGGCCACGCACGGGGCGGCGCCGCACGACGCCGAGGACGCCTGCTCGATCGCGATGGACGCGGCGGTGGCGACCTGGCCGGTGCCCGACCCGGCGCGATACGTGCGCGACGCCGCGCTGGCCGCCCTGCGCGACATGCGCGACCAGGAGCGCATCGACCGCGGTTACGGTGACGAGTTCGCCGAGCCGGAGGCGGTGGAGGACCCGGCGCTGTCCCGCCTGGAAGGCGCCGCCGCGGTCACCACGGTGCTGCAGGTGCTGCCTCCGGCCCAGCGGACGGCGTTCTCGCTGTCGCAGTTGGACGGCTACGGCGTCAAGGAGATCGCGGTCATGCTCGGCAAGACCCCGCAGACCGTTCGGAAACACATTCTGCTGGCCCGGCGAAGGCTCCGGAAACTGTTCAGCCAGCGATCACGAAGATCATTGCCGGAGGCCGATCCGGCCCACCGGCACGCCGGGGGAAGCGAACACCGCCGCTGTTACGCTGGGCCGGCAGCAACGCGGACAGTCAACCGGCGAAACGGTTCGGAGAAATTGTCGTGAGAAGCCCTTTCCGGTGGCTCGCCGACCGATATTCCACGAGTCCCCGGCAGGTGCGGCTGGCCGCCGGCGCGGCGCTGGCGACCAGCATCCTGATCATCGTGACCGGCAGCGTCGTGCGGGTCACCGGGTCGGGCCTCGGTTGCCCGGACTGGCCCAACTGCACCGACTCGACGTTCGCCGCCACCCCGCAGACCGGGGCGCACGGCGCCATCGAGTTCGGCAACCGGATGCTGACCGGGCTGCTCTGCGTGGTCGTCGGCTGGCTGATCGTCGCGGCCCGCCTGCGCCGGCCGCTCTCCCGGCCCCTGCTGCGCGGCGCCTGGCTCCAGTTCTGGGTCGTCGTGCTCAACGCCGTGGTCGGCGGGGTCACGGTGTGGGCGCGGCTCAGCCCGTACATCGTGGCCGCGCACTTCCTCGCCGCCGTCCTGCTGCTCACCGCCGCCACCGTGACCTGGCACCGTGGCCGGGAGACCGCGCCCCCGCCCGCCGTGCCGGCGTCGTGCCGCCGGCTCGGCACGATCCTGCTGGCCGCGGCCGCGGTCCTGCTCGTCGCCGGCACCGTCGTCACCGGCACCGGGCCGCACGCGGGTGACTCGTCCGACGTCGCGCGGATGCCGTTCGACTGGGCCGCCGTGACGGCGGTGCACGCCACCGTCGCCACGACCGTCCTCGCGCTGACCGTGGCGCTGCTGCTGCGCCTGCCGGCCGGCACCCGCCGCCGCGCCGCCGTGCTGCTCGGCGTGCTGCTCGCCCAGGCCGCCGTCGGGGTGGTGGAGGTCCTCACCGATGTACGGAGCGCCGCCGTGGTCGTGCACGTGCTCGGCTCGGCGCTGGTGTGGACGGGCGCGCTCCGCGTCTTCCTCGACACCTGGCCGGTTCCGCAGCCGGTTCCGGCGGTGCGGGAGCCGGCACCCCAGCTGTCGTAATTCCGATCGTTCCCGGGGTTGCGGTCCGCGGCATCGACCGCGATTTCCCGCCCTTGCGATTCCCAGGTTTCCTCCAGATGCGAAAAGCCGTTCCGGGCGCCCGGGCGAGTGCGGCCGGGCCGATAATGGTGTCCGTTGCTCGAATCCATGAGGGGGACATGGAAGATGGCGGCGACACGACTCCGGGAGTGCGGTGGCGGCTCGGCGATCCCGCGACTGCGGGCGCTTTACCGGCTGATCGAGCATCGCTTCTCCCGCGCCGAGACCAAGCGGCGCGCCTGGTCCTATCTGTGCGGGCTGATCTGCGACGAGACCCGGTCCGGGGCCGGCCCCGACCACGACGGCACCCAGCGGCTGCTCACCTCCGCGCGCTGGGACGAAGAGGCGGTCTGCGCCGACCTGCGCGCCCTGGTGGCCGCCGCGCGCCCCGGGGACGAGGGCGTGCTCTCGGTCTCCGCCGCCGGTTTCACCAAGCGCGGCGAGCACTCGGCCGGTGTCGGGCGGCAGTTCTGTCCGTCCACCCGGAGCATGACGAACTGCCAGATCGGCCTCTTCGCGGTGCACGCCGTCGAAGACGGTCCGGCCGTCCCGGTCGACCGCGAGCTCTACCTGCCCCGGCGCTGGGCCGAGGACCAGCAGCGGCGGCAACGCGCGGCGATACCGTCCCCGGTGCCCTACCGGAGCTACGACGAGCTCGTCCGCGTGCTGCTGGAGCGGACGCTGCCGGCCTTCCCGGACGCCGGCTGGGTGGTGTCCGACCTGCCGGTGGGCGGCCGGAGTCATCTCATCGGCGCGCTCCGCGGGCACGCGCCCGCCATCCTGCTGGCCGTCACCGCCGACGAGGCACACGCCCTGGCCGGCCCGGCCTCCCTCTTCCCCGGCCCGCAGGCCGAGACGGCCGAGCATCTCTGGGCCCGCACCGCTCTGCCCCGCTGCGGCGACCACGCCCGCTGGCTGCTGGCCCGCCGGCCGGTCGCGGGCCCCGGCCCGGAGCGGCACTACCTGTGCGAGGCGCGGAACGCCCCCGGCCTCGCCGACACGATCCAGGCGTGGCGCACGCATCGGGCCGGTCAGGGGCTCACCGCCGCCCGCGCCCGGGCCGGACTTGACAACTACGAGGTGCGGCAGTGGCGCGCGTGGTATCGGCACATCACGCTGTCCATGGTGGCTCACGCCGCAGTCACCGCGGCCGCCGGGAGCCCTCCACATCAGGCATCCCGGCCGGACGCCCACTGACCGGAACGGGGGATCCGTCATGCCGAGCCAGGACCCGACGCCGTACGACAGCCACGCACCCGCCTCGGAAAAGCTCTTCGAACGCGCCCGCGCGGTCGTGCCGGGCGGGGTGAACTCGCCGGTCCGCGCCTTCCGGGCGGTCGGCGGCACGCCCCGGTTCATGGAGCGCGCCGAGGGCCCCTGGCTCTTCGACGCCGACGGCCGCCGCTACGCCGACCTGGTGTGTTCCTGGGGTCCCGCGATCCTCGGGCACGCCCATCCGGAGGTGGTGGCGGCGGTGACCGCGGCAGCGGCCCGCGGCACGAGCTTCGGCACCTCGACCGCGGGTGAGGTCGAACTCGCCGAGGAGATCGTCGCGCGGACCCCGGTCGAGCAGGTGCGGCTGGTCAACTCCGGCACCGAGGCGACGATGAGCACCGTCCGGCTCGCCCGGGGCGTCACCGGGCGCCGGCTGATCGTGAAGTTCGTGGGCTGCTACCACGGCCACGTCGACTCGCTGCTCGTGGCGGCCGGCTCGGGCGTGGCGACGCTGGCCCTGCCCGACTCGGCGGGCGTCACCGGGGCGGCCGCGAGCGAGACGGTCGTCCTGCCGTACAACGACCTCGCCGCGGTGGACCGGGCGTTCGCGGAGCGCGGCAGCGAGATCGCCGCGGTCATCATGGAGGCGGCGGCGGGAAACATGGGTGTGGTCGCCCCGCGCGACGACTTCAACGCCGGCGTCGCCCGCATCGCGCACCGGCACGGCGCCCTGGTGATCCACGACGAGGTGATGACCGGTTTCCGCGTCTCGCGCGCCGGCTGGGCCGGCCTCGACCCGGTCGACGCCGACCTGTACACGTTCGGCAAGGTGATGGGCGGGGGCCTGCCGGCCGCCGCGTTCGGCGGCCGGGCCGAGCTGATGGGCTCGCTCGCGCCGGCCGGGCCGGTCTATCAGGCGGGCACGCTCTCCGGCAATCCGCTCGCCTGCGCGGCCGGGCTCGCCACCCTGCGGCTCTGCACCGACGAGGTCTACACACGGCTGGACCGCACCGCCGCCCGGCTGGGCGGGCTGGCCGGCGAGGCGCTGACCGCGGCGGGCGTACCGCACACGCTGTCCTACGCCGGCAACATGTTCTCGGTCTTCTTCACCGCGGACGAGGTGCGCGACTTCGCCGGGGCCCGGCAGCAGGACACCGGGGCCTTCCGGGCGTTCTTCCACGAGATGCTCGCGCGGGGCGTCTACCTGCCGCCCAGCGCGTACGAGGCCTGGTTCGTCTCGAACGCGCTGGACGACGCGGCGATGGAGGTCATCGCGGCGGCCCTGCCGCACGCGGCCCGGGCCGCCGCCCGGGCCGCGTGACCGGCCGGTGCCCTAGCCGCGCAGCGCGGTGGCGACCTCGGTCGCCCAGTAGGTGAGGATGAGCGAGGCGCCGGCCCGGGTGATGCCGGTCAGCGTCTCGGTCACCACGCGCTCCCGGTCGATCCAGCCCCGGGCGGCCGCCGCCTCGACCATCGCGTACTCGCCCGAGACCTGGTAGGCGGCGACCGGCACGGTGACCTGGCCGGCCACCCGGCAGATCACGTCGAGGTAGGACATGGCCGGCTTCACCATGACCATGTCGGCGCCCTCGGCGACGTCCAGCGCCACCTCGCGCAGCGCCTCGGTGCCGTTCGCCGGGTCCTGCTGATAGGTGCGGCGGTCGCCCTCCAGCGCCGACTCCATCGCCTCGCGGAACGGACCGTAGAAGCCGGACGCGTATTTGGCCGCGTACGCCAGGATCGCGACGTCGGCGTGCCCGGCCGTGTCGAGCGCCCGCCGGATCGCGGCCACCTGGCCGTCCATCATCCCGCTCGGCCCGACGACGTGCACGCCGGCCTCGGCCTGGCGTACGGCCATCTCGGCGTAATGGCGCAGCGTCTCGTCGTTGTCGACGGTGCCGTCCGGGGCCAGCACGCCGCAGTGCCCGTGGTCGGTGAACTCGTCCAGGCACAGGTCGCTCATCACCACGGTGGCGTCACCCACCTCCGCGATCACGCCGCGGATGGCCGACTGCAGGACGCCGTCGGGGTCGGTGCCGGCCGAGCCGGTGGCGTCGCGGGTGGCCGGCACGGCGAACAGCATCAGGCCACCGACGCCCGCCTCCACCGCCTCCGCGGCCGCCTTGCGCAGCGTCGACTCGGTGTGCTGCACCACGCCGGGCATCGAGGCGATCGGCACCGGCTCGGTGAGGCCCTCCTTGACGAACATCGGCAGGATCAGCTGGGCCGGGTGGATGCGGGTCTCGGCGACCAGGCGCCGCAGGGCGGCGTTGCGCCGCAGCCGCCGCGGCCTGATCTCGGGGAAGGACGATGCCATCGCTCATGCTCCTCTCAGGACGGTGCCGGCGCCGTCGGCGATGAGCCGGTCGGCCAGGTCGGTTCCCAGCGCCCGGGCGTCGGCCCAGGAGCCCTCGGTGGTCCGCCGGAACAGGCGCTTCCCGTCCGGCGCGGCCACCACGACGGCGAGCCGCAGTGTCCCCCCGCCGTCGCCACGCTCGACGGTCGCGTACGCCCCGACCGGAGCGCTGCATCCGCCCCGCAGCCGGGCCAGCGCCGCCCGTTCGGCGGTCACCGCGGCCCGGGTGGCGTCGTCGTCGAGTCCGGACAGCAGCCGCGCGGTCTCGGCGTCACCGGTCCGGCACTCCACCGCCAGCGCTCCCTGCGCCGGGGCCGGCAGCACCTCGGCCGGATCCAGCAGCTCGGTGGCGGCCTCGCCGCGGCCGAGCCGGAGCAGCCCCGCGTAGGCCAGGACCACCGCGTCCAGGTCGCCGCCGCTGACCCGGCGCAGCCGGGTGTCGACGTTGCCGCGCAGGCCGGTCACGCTGAGGTCGGGGCGCAGCGCCAGCAGCTGGCCGGTGCGGCGGGGCGAGCCGGTGCCGACCCGGGCGCCCGGCCGGAGGTCGCGCAGTTTCCGGCCGTCCCGGGCGACCAGCACGTCGCGGGCGTCCTCGCGGGCCGGGAACGCGGCGACGACCAGGCCGTCCGGGACCAGGGTGGGCAGGTCCTTGGCCGAGTGCACCGCGAAGTCCACGGTGCCGGCGAGCAGAGCCGCCCGGACCGCCTGGACGAAGACGCCGGTGTTGCCCAGCTCGGTCACCGGCCGGGTGCTCAGATCGCCCTCGGTCACGATGCCGACCAGCTCGACCGGCTGGCCGGTGGCGTGCGTCAGTTGGCGTGCGAACGCTTCGCACTGGGCCCGGGCCAGCGCGCTGTCACGAGTGCCGACCCGCAGTGTTCGCGGCGGACTCACCGATGGGACCATCACCGACCTCCAGTGGGTTGTGCGCCGGCAGCCCGGCCGCGGTGTTGTCGTCGAGGGCGAACAGATGGCGGACCACTTCGACGTAGCGCCATCCCTCGGGCCGTCCGGCGAGCGCCTTCGCCCGTACGGTCGGGTGGTGCAGCAGCTTCTCGGCCACCCTCCGCAGGGCGGTTTCCACCTCGCCGTGCCACTGCGGTGACGCCGGCTGCAGCCGGCCGCTGAGCCGCAGCATCTCCTCGCCCACGATCCCGGCCGCCCGCTCCTGCAGCGCGACGATCGTCGGCACGGCCTGCGCCGCGCGCGTCTGCTCGAGATAGTCGGCCACCTCGGCGTCGACCATCTTCGCGACGGCCTCGCCCGGCAGGTCGCCGTCGCCGTGGCGCAGCAGTCGGCCCAGGGAGTCCATGTTGAGCAGCACGGTGCCGCCGAGCGCGGCCGCACCCAGGTCGACGTCGTGCGGCACCGCCAGGTCGAGAAGACACAATGGACCGGGCCGCAGGCGCGCGGCGGCCGCCGCGGCGAGCATGTCGCGGCCGATCACCGTCTCCCGGGCCGCGGTGGAGCAGACGACCAGGTCGGCGGCGGGCAGCAGCTCGGGCAGCTGGTCGAGGCCGCCGGTGCGGCCGTCGACGGCGGCCGCGACCCGGCGGGCGGCCGCGGCACTCCGGTTGACCACCACGATCTCGCCGACGGCCGCGCGGCGCAGCGTCCGCG
>NZ_JBFBAD010000187.1:0-17008 GCF_040682075.1 Actinoplanes sp. NPDC051411
AATGGGGTTTGCGGCAGCGTCATGGTCGCCGGGCGATGAACCTGCGTCTCTATGGTGACGTCGTCGCGCCGGCCGATCGCGCTAGCGGCTCTCGGACATCGGCGCCGTCGGCCCCGGTGGCCGAGCCGGTCGACGGCGACCGGTCGCTGGTTCCGGCTTCGAGCGGGATCGTTCCCCGCGGCCGGGGGTTCGACTGTGCTGGTGATGCGGAGGTCGGTGAGGTCGATCCGGCCGAGCAGAGTGCTCCGGCCGGAGCCGTCGCCGACCAGGACCCATCCGCTGCCCAGGCCGCACGTGTTGACCCAGCCGCATCCGCCGGTTCGGTTGGCCTGGGCGGTCCGGTTGGCCTGGGCGGTCCGGTTGGCCTGGGCGGTCCGGTTGGCCTGGCCGGTCCGGTTGACCCGGCCGGCTCGGCTGATCGGGTCGAGTCCTGCGAGTGGGTAGATGGAGCAGTGCCCGGTCAGGCTGGTCAGGCTGCCGCGGTCGGCCGCTGCCGGCGGGCAGACCGGGCAACGCCCTGGATCAGGTGGCTCCGCCGACCGGGCCGGTCCCGCCGATCAGATCAGGCACGTCCGCCCGGTCGGCGCTGCCGGCTCGGCCGAGCGATCCTCTCGGCGCCGACGGGCGATCGGGCACCCCGCCCACCCGGTGAGCTGCGCCCACCGAGCTCGCCTGCCCACCGAGCTCGCCTGCCTACCGGGCTCGCCTGCCTACCGGGCTCGCCTGCCCACCGGGCTCGCCTGCCCATCGGGCTCGCCTGCCCATCGGGCTCGCCTGCCCATCGGGCTCGCCTGCCCATCGGGCTCGCCTGCCCACCGGGCTCGCCTGCCCACCGGGCTCGCCTGCCCACCGGGCTCGCCTGCCCACCGAGCTTCGCCCACTGAGCTCGGCTGCCCGGCGAGCACCGCCCACCCGGCGAGCACGGCGGGCCCGGGGGCACCACCCGGGCGTATCGGTCAGGATCACTCGGCCGTAATAGTTGGATGAGCCGCGGTCCTGACCGCAACAATTACCCAACGCCCGACGTCATGCCTTTGGCAGGTGTCGAGGCAATGGGCTTATGCCCGGTCCCGGGAAATTTATCGAATTTGTCATTAGGGGACCTCATTCGGATACCAAGGGATGAATGTCGAAGTTGGACGCGGCTCTGTTTTGGTGTTGCGGCATTGATGACTTCGGGCGCTTTGGCGGGCGCGCTGTCGTTGGCGTGACAGCGCATGATGGGCAGCGTCTATGCGCCATGACGGCGCCGACAGCAGCCTCCGACGGCATCACCACTGCCGCGGCAGGAACAGCGCGGCCCGGTGCGTTTGTCAACAGTGGAGGGCCGCACGAGCCGGGCCCGGGCGAGGACCGAGCGACGGGCACGTTCTGGGCGATCGCCTAGCTTGTTGGAAAGGCTCCGAGCAGCTCCATTGCCGCCCGGTTGTCGGGCCGGGACCAGAACAGCTCGTGCAGGTCGGGTGGGAATTCGTCGCGGTGGCTGCCGACCGTGCCGCGGCGAAAGAATCCGGCGTCTACCTGCCGCAGTTCGTCGAAGGTGGGAATGGCTGCGTCCTCGTCGGGGCGGAGGGCCGGCGCGACGACGGCCATCACGCGATCGACTGCGGCGGCCGGGTCGGCGATCAGTTCGGCGTAGGACAGCATCGCCCGGTGGGGTGCCGGCGGTTGTAGCCAGCTGAGAACGTTCGCGCCCCAGCTTCCGCTGCTGCGGGCGCCGGTGTCCTCGATCAGTTGCCTCAACACCGTCGGGAAGCTTGCGGGATCCTTTTCGGTGAGCATTCGGGCCCACGACACCAGCGCGTCCCGGCCGTCACGGACCAGACAGATCGCATGGTCGGCCGGGTCGACGCTTTCGTCGCGCGGCCCGTGGGTCTTGACGAAGTGAGGTTCGGCAGCGGCGAGGGCGGCCGGGCGGTCGACGTATCCGATCAGTTCGCCGCCCACCCGGTCGGCCACGCCGTCGTAGTCGTAGACCACCGACGTGGGCACGCCGTACCTGCGGTTGAGGACGATGCGCAAAAATGTGTTGCCGGAGCGGGGAAAAGACGCCACCCAGATCAGCATCGAAGCACTATAGGGCGGAATGATGTATCCAGAGCAGCTTCCCTCTCGCGCCTTCGCGACGGTCAGCTTTGCCGTGGACTGGGCGTACCTGCGCGACCTCAACCTGCTGTGTCACCGGGTCGACGGCGACCTTGAGACCGTCGTGCGGCGGGCCCTCTCCGACTATGTGCAGGCGGTGTCGATGCCGGCGGTGGACGTCGTGCGGATCAGGCGCCGCCGCCGGTGGGGCCTTCTCCTCGCCGGGGTGGCCGGTGTGGCGCTCGGCGTGGCCGGCACCCTGCTGGCGGTAGTGATCCGCTAGGGACGCGGGCGGTGCAGCGGCGGTGGGCGCCGGGAAGGCAGAATCGTACGCGTGGACGTCGCGGTGCTGGGGCCGTTGGAGCTGCGCGACCGCGACGGGGAAATCGTGCCGGTCGCGGGCGCGCGGCTCCGTGCGCTGCTCGTTCTGCTCGCGCTCGACGCCAACCGGGTCGTCTCCACCGAGCGTCTCATCGACGGTGTGTGGGCCGACGAGCCGCCGGCCGCCGCGACCAACGCGCTTCAGGCGCTCGTCTCGCGCCTGCGCCGGACGACCGCCGAGCTGGTCATCGAGGCCATGCCGAACGGCTACCGGCTGGTCGTCGACGCCGACCGGGTCGACGTGCACCGGTTCGTCCGCCTCGCCCCGCGCAAGCCGGCCGAAGCCCTCGCTCTCTGGCGCGGCGAGCTCGACTTTCCCGACGTGGCGCGGGCCGACGCCGTACGCCTCAGGGAGCTGAAGCTCGCCGCCCAGCGCCGCCACCTCGCCGAGCAGATGACGCAGCGCGACGTCGTCCCCGAGTTGGAGGGCCTGGTCGCCGCCGATCCGCTCGACGAGCGGCTGGTGGCGTTGCTCATGCGGGCGCTCACGAGCAACGGGCAGGTCAGCCGCGCGCTCGAGATCTTCGAGGAGACGCGGCGGAAGCTCGCCGACCAGCTCGGCACCGATCCGGGCGCCGAGCTCGCCGAGCTGCATCTGGAGCTGCTGCGCGCTGACGCGCCGGTCCGGCGGGGCAACCTCCCGGCCGAGGTGAGCAGCTTCGTCGGGCGCGACCCGGACGTGCGTACGGTCAAGGAGCTCATTGCCGGGAACCGGCTCGTGACCCTCCTCGGCCCGGGCGGCAGCGGGAAGACCCGGCTGTCGGTCGAGGTCGGCAGCCGGCTGCCGGGGGAGGTGTGGCGGGTCGAGCTGGCGCCGCTGACCGACCCGACCGAGGTCCCGCAGGCGATCATGACGGCGTTGCGGCTGCGCGGGCAGGTGCAGCTCGGCCGGCCGGCGACCAAGGCCGCGCAGGCCGGTGACACGCTGCCGCGGCTGCTGGAGGCGCTCGCCGGGCGGGAGATGCTGCTGATCCTCGACAACTGCGAGCATCTGATCGGTGCGGCGGCCGCGGTGGGCGACGCGCTGCTGCGGTCGGCTCCGGGCCTGCGCCTGCTGACGACCAGCCGCGAGCCGCTGGGCATTCCGGGCGAGCGGATCCACGCGGTCGAGCCGCTGGCTCTCCCGCCGGTCGGTGCGGGCGCGTCGGTCGCTTCCGGCTTTCCTTCCGTACGCCTCCTGCTCGATCGAGCTGCGGCGTTCCGGCTCGGTGAGGACAACGTCGAGGCCGTGATCCGGGTCTGCCGGGCGCTCGACGGCATGCCGCTGGCGATCGAGCTGGCGGCGGCACGCCTGCGTACGCTGCCCGTCGCGGTCCTCGCCGACCGCCTGGCCGACCGGTTCCGCCTGCTGACCGGCGGCAGCCGGACCGCCCTGCCGCGCCATCAGACGCTGCGCGCGGTGGTCGACTGGAGTTGGGACCTGCTGTCCGAGGCCGAGCGGCGACTGTGGCGGCGGTTCGCGCTGTTCCACGGCGGCGCCGACGTGACCATGGTGGAGCGGGTCTGCGACACCGACGTCGACCTGCTGGCCGCGCTGGTCGACAAGTCGTTGCTGGTGCTCGGCCCGGATGGGCGCTACCGGATGCTGGAGACGATCCGGGAGTACGGCCTGGAACGTCTCGCCGAGGCGGGCGAGGCCGAGTCGCAGCGGCTCGCCCTGGCCCGCTACCTGCTCGACCTGGCCGGCCGGGCCGAGCCGCACCTGCGCGGCCCCGAGCAGCTGACCTGGCTGCGCCGGCTGGCCGAGGAGCACGACAACCTGCACGCCACGTGCTGGGCGGCGATTCACGCCGGCGACGCGGCGACGGCCTACGCGCTGGTCGCGCGGCTGGGCTGGTACTGGTGGCTGCGCGGGCACCGGATGGAGGGCGCCGTGCTGGCGTCCGAGGTGAGCGCGCTGCCCGAGGAGGGGGCCGACCCGGAGGACGTCGGCCTGACCCACGCCTTCGCGGCGATCAACGGGCTGGAGGGCGCCATCCCGATCAACCAGGTGCAGAGCCACTTCTACGCCGCCGAGACGCACGGTGCCCGGCCCGGCGCGAAGCATCCCGGGCTGCGCCTGATCGGGCCGCTGGCCGGCATCTTCGAACAGCCGGACGCCGAGAGCGGGTTCCGGGCGGTCGAGCCGCTCTTCGACGACCCCGACCCGTGGCTGCGGGCCACCTCCCGGATGATCCTCGCCCATCTGCGGCTGAACTTCGGGCAGAGCAGCGAGGTCGCCTCGGCCGACATGCGGGAGGCGCTGGCCGGCTTCCGGGCGATCGGCGAACGCTGGGGCATCGGCTTCTCGCTCAGCGCGCTCGGCGACATGGCGGCCGCCGAGGGCGACTTCGCGCAGGCCGTCCGCTGGCAGCGGGAGGCGCTGACGCTGGTCCGCGAGGTCGGCATCCGGGAGGACATACCGCAGATGGAGGTCAAGCTGGCCCACCAGCTGTGGATGGCCGGCGAACTGGCCGAGGGCCGCCGCATGCTCAAGCAGTCGCGCGAGTCGGCCGAGGAGATCGGCCTGCCCGAGGTGATGGCGTCGGTGCAGCACGGGTACGCGACGTTCGCCCGCATGGAGGGCAATCTCGACGAGGCCCGGGCGGCGGTGACGGTGGCCGCCCGGGAGATGGACAATCCGACGTTCGCCCCGCAGTTCCGGGCGCAGACCCGCAGCACGATGGGCTCGATCGAGGCGGCGGCCGGCGACCTGGTGAAGGCCCGGTCGCATCACGCGGCGGCGGTGCGGATCGCGGTCGCCTCCCGCGACCAGCCGGTGATCGCGATCGCGCTGGTCGGGGTGGCCGATCTGGCGCTGCACGAGGGCGACCCGGAGCGGGCCGCCTTCCTGCTTGGGGCGGCCGACGCCGTACGCGGATCGTGCGACCGGTCCGTCCCCGACACCGACCGCATCATCGTCGAGGCCCGGGCCGCGCTGGGCGACGCGGGCTTCGCCGAGGCGTACGGGAAGGCGGCGCGGGTGACCGTCGCAACCGCGACCGAAGTCGCGGGTCTCTGACCTCGGCGCCGATGGCGCCGGTCATGTCCGCAGCACGGCGGGTGGATCGGACACTCGGCTGATATCGGGACCGGGGGCGGTGTCAGCCGACGTCAGCGGCGTCCAGATCAGCAGGGCCAGGCTGAACCAGACATAGAGGTTGCCGCCGAGGATTTCCAGGGGCGGGCGGGGGCCCTTCTCCCACAGCCAGCCCAGCCGCGAGGTCATCAGGAGGTAGGCGGCCGCGCCGAGGATGCCTCGTCGCCGGCCGGAGTCGACGCACCGGACGATCGCCGGGAGCAGCCAGACGCAGTGGTGGATCCAGGTGACCGGGCTGATCAGGCAGCCCAGGATGCCGGTCAGGGCCAGGCCGCCCATCAGGTCGTCGGGCTGTTTGCGGACTCGCCAGGCCCAGAAGGCGATCGTGGCGAGGACCGCGACGATCCAGATTTTTCCGGCGACCTGGTCGATGGGCAGCCGGGCGAGAAAGCCACGCTCCGACTGGTTGGAGAAATATGACAGAACGCCGACGCGGCTGGTGTCCCACAGTGCCGATGTCCAGAATTCTCGGGACTGGTCGGGGAACAGCGCGGCGGCCGCCAGCGTGGCGGCGGCCGCGGTGCCGGCCGCGGTCGCGGCGGCCCGCCAGCGCCGGGTGAGCAGCAGATAGAGGATGAAGACGCCCGGGGTCAGCTTGACCGCGGTGGCCAGGCCGATGCCGACGCCGGCCCACTTGCGGCCCTTCGACAGCCCGATCATCAGGTCGGCCGCGACCAGGGTGAGCAGCAGCGTGTTGACCTGGCCGAAGGTGATCGTCTCGCGGACCGGCTCGAACGCCACCGCCAGGCAGAACGCGATCGCGAACGCGAACCAGACCGTCCAGCCCCGTCGCTTGATCATCGGCCCGGCGAACCACCAGGTCAGGACGGCGGTCGTGATCAGGGTGGCGACGGTCGCGACGAGCAGGACCACGGCGAACGGCAGGAACGCCATCGGGGCCATGACCAGGCCGGCGAACGGCGGATAGGTGAAGCCGTAGGGCGTGCCGGGCCGCAGCCAGTCATAGACCATGCCGCCGTCGCGGAACCAGTAGGTGAGCGCGCCGTAGTAGACCCTCGAGTCGAAGAACTCGTTACGCGTCTCGGCGAGATAGACGATCAGGATCGTGACCGACGCCAACGACGCGACGATGCCTGTTTTTCGAGTCATAGAGCGCTTTCCCGATCACAACAATGAGGAAGACCGTCATCAGAATGGCACCCTGGGACTTCGTCGCCAGCGCCAGGTTGTAGCCGTCCGGCAGGCACAGCGCCGCGGCGATCGCGGGCGGCACGACCAGCCAGAGAGTTTCCCGGCGAACGGTGGCGGCCAGCACGGCCAGGGGCCAGATCGCATACCACGGGTGGAAGACCGGGGCGAGCACGACGGTCGCGGCCAGCGCCAACCCGGCGTACAGCAAGGGCTCGGCGCGCCGGGCTCGCCACCACAACCAGACCAGGACGACCGCCAGCGCTCCGATGCCGATCACCCGGGTGACGGGTACGGCGTCGAGCCCGGCCAGCCGGAACACCATTCCGACCGCCGTCGACGGGGACGTCCACTGCACCGAGACGCCGCTGCCCTCCAGCCCGGTGACCCAGCCCAGCCCGCGCCCGGAGACGATCGTGACGGCGACCAGCACCCCGGCGACGCCGAGCAGGAGTTCGCCCGAGGCGCGGAGCAGCGCGTGATCGTTTGCCAATTGCCCTAGTTTCCCGAGCCGCCCCCACCCTCGTTCGGGTGGGGCCGAGTCGACCACGAGGGTCCGACGTTCTTCGGCGGTTGTCCACAGGAGCACGGCGAACGGCACGGCGACGATCGCGGTCGCCTTGACCCCCACGGCGAGGCCGAAGAGCAGGCCGGCCAGGAGCAGGCGCCGGTCGGCGGCCAGCGCGAGGGCGGCCACGACGAAACCGACCATGACCGCGTCGTTGTGGGCGCCGGAGATCAGGTGAATGGGGACCAGCGGGCAGGCGAGGGCGAGCCACACCGCCCGGGACAGCGGGACCCCGGAACGGCGGGCCAGCGACGGCAGGCTCACCGCGATCAGGGCGACCCCCAGCAGCGCGATCCCGCGGAGGGCGATCAGCGTGCCGGTCAGCGAGCCGCCGAGCTTGGCCGCGGCCGCGGCCAGCACCAGGAAGACCGGGCCGTAGGGGGCGGGGGAGGAGAGCCAGGTCGGCGCGACGGCGTCGCGCCAGGGACACCCCAAAAGATCAACCCCGCCGGCGTACGGGTCGGCGCCCGCCGCCTGCTGCCAGCCCTGACAGGCGTACGAATAGGCGTCGTAGCTGCCCAGCGGCAGGAAGAAGAGCAGCGGCAGCGCCCACAGGCCGGCCGTCACGTAGGCCCAGCGGGCGGACGGCACCGACCGGCGGCCGGCCCACCAGGCGCCGATCAACAGGACCGTGCCGAGCAGCCAGGACAACGGGGTCAGCACGCCGTTCGTGCCGTGGAAGATCGTGGTCGGCGTCATCGTCGGATGCCACGGGCTGCGCGCGCCGCCGCGGTAGGCGGCGACGGCCAGGAGCAGGCTGCCCGCCAGACCCACATATCGGACGACGGCGGGCCGGGGCATGCGCAGCACCCTACCGTGACGTGCACGGGTCCAGGAGTTGTCCGGCCCGTGGCCTAGGATCGGCCGGGTGTGGGCTCGGCGGCGGCTGGAGTGGATCACCGCCGTGGTCGCGGCGGTGCTCGGCGCCGCGTACTCGCTGGGCCCGCGGATGGGCTCCGACCTGGCCGCCCAGACCGCGCGGGCCGGGTTCTTCGCCGATCACGGCTACACGCCGGTCGACCTGAGGTGGTACTCGGGGGTCGACCAGCTGGGCTACAGCCTGGTCTCGCAACCTCTGATGGCGCTGTTCGGGGTGCAGGTGACCGGCGCGCTCGCCCTGGTCGTGACCGCGGTGCTGTTCGCGGTCCTGCTGCGGCGCACCGGGGCGCCCCGGCTCTGGTTCGGCGCGATGGCGGGCACCGTCTGCGTCGCCGGAAATCTGGTGAGCGGCCGGGTGACGTACGCGGTCGGGGTCATGCTGGCGATAGCCGCGCTGACCGCCTTGACCGCACCGCCCCGGCTGCGTTTTCTCGCCGCGCTCGCGGCGTTCCTCGCGGCCGCGACCAGCCCGGTCGCCGGCCTCTTCGTCGGCCTGGCCGGCGTCGCCCTGATGCTCTCGTCGCGGTGGAAACGCGGGCTGCTGATCGCCGTGCCGGCCGGAGTGCCGCTGATCGCGAACGCGGGCCTGTTCGGCGACGGCGGCTGGATGAACATCAGCCACGCCGACACCGTCCGCGCCATGGCCGCCAGTCTCATCGTGGCCGCTCTCGTGCCGGTCCGCCCGGTGCGGGCCGGTGCTGTCCTGAGCGCGCTGGGCGTGCTCGCCGCCGCCCTGATCCACACCCCGGTCGGCCTGAACGCGACCCGCCTGCCCGTCATGTTCGCGATCCCGGTGCTGGCCGGCTGGGCCGTGATCCCGCGCCGCGTGCCCCGCCCGCTGCTCGTTCCGGTCCTGCTCGTGCTCTGCGTCGTCGAGCCACCCGTCGTGATCACCGACATCGAGGACATCGGCAACCCGACCGCCGACCGCGCCTACTTCACCCCGCTCCTCGACCGCCTCCAGCAGGAGCGACTGACCGGCCGGGTGGAGATCCCGTCGACCCGCGACTACTGGGAGGCCGCCTATCTGGGTGACATCCCGCTCGCCCGCGGCTGGTTGCGCCAGGCCGACATCGACCGCAACCCGCTCTTCTTCACCAAGATCCCGGGGGCCGCGGGCACGGGCGTACCCCTCGACGCCACCACCTACCGCGACTGGCTCGCCGAGCAGGCCGTGCAGTTCGTCGCCGTGCCCGACGCGGTGCTGACCTGGAGCGGAAAGCCGGAGGCGGCCCTGGTGAGCGCCGGCGTCCCCTACCTGACCGAGGTGTGGAGCGGCGCCCACTGGCGCCTCTACGCGGTCGCCGACCCGCAGCCGATCGTCGGCGCCCCGGCCACACTGACCGGCTACACCGCCGCCTCGCTGACCATCGACGCCCCGGCGGCCGGCGACATCCCGGTGCGGATCCACTACTACCGCTGGCTTCGTGCCTCGTCGGGCGCTTCGGTACGCAAATCCGGCGTATGGACCATCCTCCACGTTCCGGCACCTGGTCGTTACGAGCTCACCAGCTAACCTTCCCTTGTGGATCAAAATGCTGCGATCGACACCACGGTCGCCCACCCCGCGCGGCGCTACAACTACTGGCTCGGTGGCAAGGACAACTTCGCGGCCGACCGGGCCTCCGGCGACGAACTCGAGCGGATGTTCCCCAAGGTCCGGCTGGGCGCGCTCGCCAACCGGGCGCTGCTGCAGCGGGCCACCCGGTTCCTGGCCGCCGAGGCCGGCATCCGGCAGTTCCTCGACATCGGCACCGGCCTGCCGACCGCCGACAACACCCATGAGGTGGCCCAGGCCGTCGCCCCCACCAGCAAGATCGTGTACGTCGACAACGACCCGCTCGTGATGAGCCACGCCCGGGCCCTGCTCACCAGCACCGAACAGGGCCGCACCGCCTACCTCGAGGCCGACCTCAACGACCCCGGCAAGATCCTGGCCGACCCGGTCCTGCGGGACACCCTCGACCTGTCGCAGCCGGTCGGCCTGATGCTGATCGCCGTCCTGCATTTCGTGCACGGCCACGGCGCGGCCCGGCCGATCGTCCGGCAGCTGCTCGACGCCCTGCCCTCCGGCAGCTACCTGGTCGCCACCCACGCCACCCAGGACTTCGGCACACCCGAACAGCAGGCGCTCTACCAGCAGATCCTCGAGGAGGGCCGGACGGACGTCTGGACCCGTCCGAAGACCGAGTTCGCGGCCCTCTTCGACGGCCTCGAACTGGTGCCGCCCGGCGTGGTCCCGGCCAGCGAGTGGCGCCCGCTGCCGGACGCCGAGATCCCCGAAAGGTCAGACATCAACGTCTGGACCGCGGTCGGTCGCAAACCCTAGCCGTTCAGACGGAATTGAACACGATGAGTGTCAAGTGGGGTCACTCTCGGGTTATGGTCCGCGCTATGAATCACTCTCGGCGCGGAGTGACCGACTACGACGGATGGAACCGTGGCTGGCTGATCGTCGCCACCCCGGTCCGTCGGCGGCCGGCCGACGACTCCCGGCTGCCCGCACCGACGGTCGGCCTCCTCACCCAGATCCGGTCCTACCTCAACGGCACCGTTCCGGGTTGAGCTGGACCGTACGGGCCTACCAGCCAGGAGACCAACGGTCCTGGCTGCGGTGCCGGGTGCTCGGCTTCCTCGACACCGCGTACTACGACGACGTCCTGCGCTCCAAGCCGCCGGCCGGCGGCCCGGACATGGTCGCGGTGACGGGCGACGGAACGGTCGCCGGCCTCATCACAATGACCGGCGCGACCATCGACACCGTCGTCGTGCACCCCGACCACCGGCGCCGGGGCGTCGGGCGGGCGCTGATCGACGCCGTGGTCCCGGTCCTGCGGGAGGGCGGCGCCCCGACGGTCGAGGCGTGGACCCGCGACGACCCGGGCACACTCCGCTGGTACCGGGCCATGGGGTTCGCCGACGACAGTCACTACCTGCACGTCTACGCCGACCGTTACGCCGACCCGGACGAACCCGCCCGCGCCGGCCTCACCGCCCGCCCCGGACTCAAACCGATGGCCGGCTTCCTGCACGGCACACTGGCCGACGAGGAGTGGGCGCGCTCACGATTCCGGCGGGTCCACGTGTGCCGCCGCTTCGTGCGGCCGCTCTAGCCCACGTGCTGGGTCTTGCGGAGGATGCGGCGGAAGCGCCGGCCGGGGATCGTGAGCGACATCAGGACCTTGACCAGAAACTCGTCGCGGCCGGCCGCGGTGTCGGCGGCCACGTGGTCGACCGACGTGACCATGACCGGGCCGACGCGCACGTAGCCGAGCGTGCGGAATCGCCGCCGGGCCGGGTCGTACTCGTAGGGCAGGGGCAGGACGGTCCGGCGGTCGAGCGGCATGACCGCGGTGCGCGCGCGAGGCGGCCCGCTGCCGGGCGTCCAGCTCCAGCGCCCGGCCACACCGAGCGGGTCGCGCCAGACGACGTCGACGGAGCGGACGGTGTCGGACCGCAGTATGGCGATCTCGGTCGCGGCGCCGGCGGCCAGCACGGCCGGGACGATGGTGACCTGCTCGGTCCAGCCCCGGCCGCCGAGCGAGCCCCGAAACGTGACGGCCACGGCATGAGCCAGCTTGCCGGTCCGGTTGGCCAGGCGCCAGCGGTCGGGCGACGTGGTCGCGAGATCCCACATCACCCCAGCATCGCCGAGAGCGTCCACTGTGGCCAGGGCGTACAGAAAGCGGCGGCCACGCCGAAGCGTGGCGCCGCCGGAAGACCAGCGACGCCCATCCCGGCTCGTTGCGATGCCTTCATCGCCGACGGCTGAGTGCGACGATGGGGATCCGGCGCTGTGTTCGCGCCTGGTAATCGCTCAGCTGAGGATGTCGGGTGGCGAACAGCTCGTACCGCGCGTCGCGTTCGTATCCGGTTTCGACCCTAGCGGTACACGCGAACGTCTCGACGCCGACCTCGACGAGGGCTACCGCTGATTCGCGTGCCGGGCCACTACTCGTGCATATGCCTTGAGGGTGTCCCCGGGGCCGGCGCCGTCGACCGCCGACCGTATGGCGGCTGCAGCGTCGCCGTGCCGGTAGAGCTCAGTGTGCGTGAGTATCACGTTCGTGGTGTGCGGACCGGTCGCGACGAATTCGACCTGGATGCGGCTCGCCTTCTCATCATCGTGGACGGGCCGCCAGTCCGCGCCGACCCGCCACGTCATGACCAGGCGGCTCGGAGGCTGACATTCGACGATCGTGCCGCGTACGACCTCCGTGCCGTCGGCGCCGTGCTCGACGAAGCAACCGCCTGCCCACGACTGGAGGGTGACGGCCTGCGGGTTTCTGATGAAGGTATGGCCGGCTGGCAGCCACTCGATCGGCCGTTCCACGAAGATCCTGAACGCCTCGTCCGGCGGCACGGCAACGCTAATCGATTTGGACACATCGGTCAGCGTCCCCCGGGTCGACGCCGATTCGACCATGGTCGACTCCTCCCGCTCTCATGACGGACGGTGCCGGCATTCCGCAGGCACCAGAAATTAGTGGTACACCACCATTATATCATCGTGCAGTACGCTCTGTTCTCGATGCGCCTGCCCGACGATCTCCCGACGCCCGCCACCGAACGACTGCGTTTGGTGCTCGACGTGGACCTACGCCTGCTGGCGCTCGCCGAGCGGCTTCGTCAGCATTGGGCCGCGCACGCCGCAGCCGTCGGCCTCTCCACCGCTCAGGTCAAAGTCCTGCTGATCCTGGAGCCGGGACAACCCGTGCCGATGCGCAGGGTCGCCGCCCGGCTCGACTCCGACGCATCCAACCTCAGCAGCCTGGTGGACCGCCTGGAAAGACGCCGCATCGTCGAACGCGGGGCCGATGCCCGCGACCGGAGAATCAAAGCTCTCACCCTTACCGCCGAAGGCCAGCAGTTACGAGACACCTTCTGGCGCCGCCTCACCGAAGACCCCGGCCCCCTCGCCGCGCTCGACGAAACCGACCTGCAGACGCTCGCCACACTGCTCGCGCCAGCGGAGCACGACGGCCCACCATCCCAACCATCGGACTGAAGTCGGGAATCGAAGCAACAGCGGTCACGCCAGTCGGTTTCGCTTCTGGCCACCGAGCGCGCGCGTCGGCCGCGGGAGCCGTTACCTTGACGGCGCGCTCGGAAAGCCGAACGCAGCGGCCACGCTGGCTGGGAGCCAGGCATGACCGCCGCGTCGCGGCTTGTCGCCGAATTGTCGGGGCGCCCTCGGTGAGAGCCGAAACCGCAGGTCAGCGAGCTAAATCAGGTCAGACGTTGTAGTACATCTCCTAGCGGCCCCTTGCGGACCAGCGGAGATGTCCCAGAGACGACTCTGACCAGCGCTTATTACGTTCAGTTGCGTTGGGCTGAGTTGACCGTCTGTGGCTGTCCTGCGGACTAGCTGCGGACTACTCCCCACCCATAGAGCGGCCCCGGAAACGCGGTGCTGGAACACCGGCCGGGGCCTTGATCGCCAACATGGAGGCGACCCGTCATGACCGTACCCAACCCCGCCCACAACCGGGCCTACCCGATGCCCGCGCCGGCCGACGACCGCCGGTTCTCTCTCGGCCTCGTCTTCGCCGTCGCCCAGGTCCTCGTCGACCACGGCTTCCCGCCCATCACCGCCGGCGGTGACCTCGTCGCCCTCCAACAGGCCCTCTACGGCTTCCTCTACGCCCCGCCGGACGACGGTGGCTTCGCCGAGCGGTTCCTCGCCAGGCAGCAGGAGGCTCGCCGCGCCGCCCTGCTGGCCGACGAGCGAGGCCGCGAGGGCTACGCCGAGGGCTACGTCGACTGCGTGGTCGCGTCGAGGCCGGAGAGGGCCGAGCGCAGCGACCAGCAGCTGTCTGACGAGGTCGGCGACATGCTCACCGGCGGCCCAGCCCCGGCCTGGCTCGACCCGGAGACGGCCGAAACGCTCGGGTCGCTGGTCCGGCGCCTGCACACCGCCTGAAATTGCGCAGGCTCTTGCGCAATTTCGGAATCGGTACGGCGCTTACGGATTCGGCACCAAGGTGCCGAATCCGTCACGGCGTGACGGATTTACGAGCCCTCGACGTCCTCGGCGAGCTCGGGCCGGTTCGCGGCGATCCAGGCCTCGACGTCGTCGCGCAGCCAGACCTGGCCCATGCGAAGCGTGGCGATCGGGCGCGGGAACTCGCGCTTCACGCTGTCGGTGATCTGGTGGACCCGCGCCGGCGTGACGCCGAGCCGGTCGGCGATCTCCGCGGTGCCCATCAGCCGGATGTCTTCGCGCTTCACAAGATCGAACGCTAAGAGGCTTACCGCTTGACGATCCCTAATCGGTAGTACCCCTTAGCGGACCCGCTTGGTGGTCGTATAGTCACGGCAGGACGGCGGCCCGCTGGGGCGAAGCTCGCGGGTCGCCGCCTCCCAACTTCGCCCCGGGAGGCAGCAATGGAGCCAGAGGAACGCCGCGAGGACGCCGAGGAAGCGGCGCGCGAGTGGCGCGACGAGGAACGCAGGAAGAAGTACTCGGGCGGTTGGCTCAGCGGTGGCTGCGCCGACGACGCCGAGCCGGGGGTCTTCGTCGTCTTCGAGGATCGCCCCGAGGGGTCGACTGAGCCGGAAGCGGTCCGCAAAGGGAACGTGATCTGGGTGGATTCCGGTTCGGGTCCGGGGTTCAGCTTCCCGGCACCAGGCGCCTAGCGCCTCAACTGTCCGGACTCGGACAGTTGAGGCACTGCGGAGTGATCCGCAGTTGACCTCCGTCAGGTGTCCGGATCCGGACAGGTGTTCACGGATGAACACCTGCCGGAGAAGGTCGTCGGCGCCGACGGAAAGCCTCCAAGACTGGGGCGGCGAGGACACGCGCCCGCAAGCCACGTCCTCGCCGCCCCTCACCGCCGGCCGACCTTCTGCCGATGGTTGGAGCGGGCGATCTTCTCGTCGACGATCCGCTCGACGGCCGAATAGAGCAGCTTGCCGTCGAGGTAGACGTTGTTGGTCAGCGTGTTGTCGACCTGCACCCGGCTCGCCCCGCCGGAGCGCCGGATGCCGTCCCCGGCGATCGCGCTGGCCGCGTCGAAGGACCCGCCTTCGGCGAACCCGCCGCCGAAGCGGGCCAGGGTGTTGGCGACCTTGTCGCTGACCGAGGCCCGGACGATGAAGTTGATCTGCCTGGTACGCGCGGCAGCCTCGGCCTTCTCCCTCAGCGCCTCGATCCGGGCGGCCGCGTCGTGGGTGTTGGCGACCAGCTCGATGCTCTTCTTCGGCGGGATCAGGCCGACCTGCGTCCTGAGTGCCTTCACCCCGTCCGCGCTCAGGTGGAACTTCCGGGCCGCCTTGTCGAACTCGACCTGGTTCTGCTTGGCGATCTCGTTGGCGGCCGCGCCCGGACCGTGCAGATCGACATACCCCTTGTACTGATCGTTGAGGGCCTGGGCAACCCGGGATATGGCGTCCCGGTTGGCGCGGCCCTTGACGGTGTTCACGTCGAGGCTGGTGCCGTTGTTCTTGATCGACGCGGTGACCGCGTCGATCGACGCGGCCGCCTGGGTCCGTGAGTCGAACAGGTTGTACGCGGCGGTGTAGGCGTCCTCCAGGCTGGTGGCGAACGAATCCATCTGCGGCGCCGCTACGGTGGCCGCAACCCCGGCGTCGGTGATGCCCTTCTGCACGAGCGTCAGCGACCCGGACGCGTTCCCGCCGAAGATCCCCGTCTTGTCCAGGGCGTCACCGAGCTGACCGATCGGGCCGAGCAGGCCGGCCACGAACTGCTCGGTCACGCCGATCTTGCTCAGCCAGCCGTACAACGTGGTCAGGCCGAGGGTTGTCGGGCCGAGCACGTCGAGGACCCCGCCGAGCGTATTCGTCACGTCCCGCAGGCCGGCGGCGGCGCCCGTGCTGCCGTAGCTGACGGTCGACAGGAACTGCCCGGCATCCTGGCCGAGGTCGGCGATCGAGTCGCCCAGCTGGTCGAACACGGGCCCGGACCGGTCGATCACGTCCTCGATGCCGCCGCTGAGCTCCCGCACGGCGTTGGTGACCCCGAAGATCAGCGGCTGCGCGTTCTGGGCGCTCTTGGCGAAGATCCGGGCGAAGTCGATCCCGTGCAGCGTGTTCTCGATGTCGTGGATCCCGCCAAGCGTCGTCGAGATGAACGGCGTCGAGGCCGTGGACAGCTGCTGGCCGATCCGCTCCTTCATCCCCGCGAACGCCGCCTGCACCCGGGCATCCTTAGCGGCCAGCGTGACGCCGCCGATGATGCCGCCCAGGCCGACGCCGCCGATGATGCCGGCCGACAGCAGCGAGGCGGCCAGCGGCGCGGCCGCGGCGATACCGCCGCCGATGATCTGCGGCGCGGCCGCCGACACCTGCTCGAAGGACTGCTTCAGCCGCGCGGTGAGCTTCTGCGTCTCCTTGTCGACCTCGCCGCTCGAGGGCAGCAGATCCTTGAGGATGTCCCTGTTCTTGGTCAGGTTCCGGATCTCGGTCTGCTGTTTGCGCATCGCCTTGGAGATGTCGCTGCGCTCAGCCGCCGTGCCCGCGTTCGCGAACGCCTGGGCCAGCGACCCGAGCTCCCGCTTGGAGATCTCCAGCTCGGACGACAGCTTGTGGAACGCCTTCGCGTTCTCGTCCGCCTTACCGCCCATCTTGGCGGTCGCAGCGGTCGCCTTGTCCGTCTCCTGCGAGGTCGACTTCACCTCATCCTTGGCCCGCTTCAGGCTGGCCAGGAACGACGACAGGCCCTTGCTGGACTTGTCGTTGATGTTGACATCGGCTTCGACATCTCTCGCCACGCTGACGCTCCTTCACGGCTCGTTGGTGGTGCGGCCCCGGCCCCCCCCCCCGGTTGCGGGGGGGGGGCCCCCCCCCGCGGGGGGGGGCGGTCGCGAAAACCCCTCGGGGTCCGCGCGCGCGGAGGGAGGTTTCCG
>NZ_JBFBAD010000188.1:0-16970 GCF_040682075.1 Actinoplanes sp. NPDC051411
TTGATGCTGGGGGGCCTGAGCCAGCGGGTGTCGGGCGTGTCCGCGGGCCCGGCTTAAAAGCACCCCTTCTGGTGGTGGGGGGGGGGGGGCACCCAGGGCCCCCCCCCCGTCCGGTACGCCGTGGTGGTCAAGCTCGTCCGCACCTTGATGATCATCCCGGTCGTGCTGGTCCTGTCCGCCCTGACCACCCGCCGGCGTTCGGGTCTGCGGGCGGCGGTTTCCCTCGTGCCGTGGTTCCTGGTCGCGTTCCTGGCGATGGCCGGGCTGCACACCGCGGGGCTGATTCCGGCCGACGCGCAGGGGTTCCTGCACCACGTGGCGTTGCTGTTCATCGCGGTCGCGCTGGCCGCGGTCGGCCTGTCGACGGACGTGGCCGCCCTGCGCCGGGCGGGCGCCCGGCCGTTGCTGCTGGGCCTGATCCTCTGGATCGCGGTCAGCGTGACCAGCCTGTCGCTGCAGTACCTCCTCGGTCACGGTGCCTGACCGCCCCCGTGGCGCCGCGACCTCCTCGGTCACGGTGCCTGATCTCCCTGCGGTGGCGCGTGACAGACTGCGGGGGATGCCACTGCCGCCCTGGATAAGCGACCTGCCGGCACTCGACCTGCTGGTCTCGGTCGCCGAGACGGGCAGCGTCGGCCGGGCCGCCCAGGTGCACGGCATCACCCAGCCCAGTGCCAGCGCGCGCCTGGCCAAGCTCGAGCGGCGCCTGGGCGTACCGCTGCTGGTGCGCTCCCGGCGCGGAAGCCTCCTCACCCCGGCCGGCGAGGCCGTGGTCGCCTGGTCGCACGGCGTCCTCGACGCCGCCCAGACCCTCGCCGACGGCGTCCTGGCCCTCCGCGCCGACCGCCAGGCCCGGCTCCGCATCGCGGCCAGCCTGACCGTGGCCGAATACCTGCTGCCGGCGTGGCTCCTGGCCCTGCGCCGGCCCCATCCCGACCTGGACATCGCGGCGGCGGTCGCCAACAGCCACGGGGTGATCGCGGCTGTCCGCGCGGGCGATGCCGACCTGGGCTTCGTCGAGTCCCCGGACATCCCGCCCGACCTGGGCTTCCGGGCGGTCGGCACCGATCGTCTGGCCCTGGTCGTCGCCGCCGGTTACCCGTTGGCCGCCCACGCCTGGCGCCCGCTGCGCGTCACCGACCTGGCCGACCAGCCGCTGTTGCTGCGCGAGCCGGGCTCCGGCACCCGGGACACCTTCCTGAAGGCGCTGGAACTGGCGCTGGGCTTCGCCCCGTCGCTGCCCCACGCGATCAGCCTCGGCTCGACGACGACGATCCTCTCGACGGTCCGGGCCGGAGGTGGCGTGGGGGTGATCAGCGCCCGGGCGGCCGCGTCGGCCGTCGCGGCGGGGGAGCTGGTCGAGCTGCGGGTCGAGGGGCTGCCGCTGACGCGACCGTTGCACGCCCTCTGGCTGGGCCGCACGCCGACGGCCCTGGCCGCCGAGCTGCTCTCCATCGCCGCCGGCTGATCCCCGGATCCTTCGAGGACGCCCAGCGATGATCACGCTACCGATCCTTTAGCCGGGCCGGACATCATCACCGTCAAACGACGACGGAGGTTTCCGATGAAGGTGGACGGAAGCTGGGCCCTGGTGATCGACAGCCCGATGGGCAAACAGAAGGTGATCATCACGCTCAAGGAGGAAGCCGGACAGCTCACCGGCACGCTGCTGAGCAAGAGCAACAAGATGACCACCGACCTCTTCGACGGTGGGGTCGTCGGCGGTGAGCTGACCTGGAAGGCCGAGCTCCAGCTGATGGACGTCACGCTGACGTTCAACACGGCGGTCGAGGACGACGTGATGTCCGGAAAGGTGAACGCCGATCTCTTCGGCAACTTCAATCTTTCGGGTCACCGGGTGTGAGGCTCCCGCGCCCCTCCTGAGGTCTCACCGTTCTCCCAGAAACTCTCCCGGACAATCCAGGTAGCCCGGCGACCCTCGGCCCATGGAATATGTGCGCGGGATGTTTCGAGGAGCGGTGGCCACAATCGCCGCGTTCGCCGTCATGGGTCTCCTGGCGGCCGGGGCGCTGGCCGCGCTGGGCGCGCCGGTGAACTGGCCGTTCATCGCGACCGCGGTGGCCGCCGCGCTGGGCGGCCCGGCCTCGCTGACCGGATCGCTTGCCACCGGCCGCGTGACCGCCTCGGTGCACGGCACCGTCGGCGTGCTGCCGCTGGGCCTGGCCGTGCCGGCCGCGGTGGTGTTCTGCGTCGTGCTGGCCGGATCGGCGCGGACCCCGGTGCGCGCCGTCGCGGTGCGCGCGGCCGGCGCCGCGGTCACCACCACCGCCGTGCTCGTCGCCGTGCTGGCGGCCGGGGACGGCACGCTACGAATCGCCCTGCCGGCCGGGAAGACCCTGCTCGCGGTCCGCCCGGACGCCGGCGCCACCGTGCTCGGCGCAGTTTTCGCCTTCGTGCTGCTGGCCGGATTCTGCGCGTTGCTCGCGCTCGTGCCGCACGGGCGGATCGTGGCCGGCATCGCGCTGCTCGGCACGATCGTGCCGACGGTCATCGCCCTGGTGGCGGCGCTGGTCGCCGCCGGTCACCGGCCGGCGGTCGCGGGCGTGGCCCTGCTCTTCGGGGTGAACGCGGTGCTGGTCGCCGTGCTCTCCGGCTTCGGCGCGGCGCCGCCCGCCCTGACCGGGCCGATGACGACCCGCCTGCACGACAGCGCGGGCGGCCAGGCATGGCTGCTCGGCGACTCGGCCGGCCCGGTCGCGGTGCGGCTGGGCGCCCTGGCCGCGTTCATCCTGCTCGGCGCCGCGGTCCTGGCCATGGTGCCGCCGGGCGCGGGCGGCGACCGATGGCGGCGGGCCGGCCGGCGGGCCGCGGTCGCCGGCGCCACGCTGGCGGCGGTGCTGGCCGGGATGTCGGCCGCCGGGGGTGGTTCGCTGGAGCTCGGCCTGGCGGTCCTGTTCTTCAACGCCCCGGTGCTCGGTCTGCACGTGGCGCCGGCCGTCGGGTGGGCCCTGCTCGCCGGGGCGCTCAGTGGTGGCCTCGCCGGGCTCGTCGGTAGCCTGGTGGCCGACGCGCGGGCGCGCGGCTTGTCCCGTTCTCCGGTCGAGCCGACACTCCCCGCGTGGGATGAGGCGAGCGAGCGGGGGTGACGCGGTGCAGCCGGCCCCGGTCTGGGAGACGCCGCCGCGGCTCCTGGTGGTCGACGACGAGGACACCGTACGCGGACTGCTCGCCGACGCCCTGCGGTTCGTCGGTTTCACCGTCACCGCGGTCGGCACCGGCGCCGAGGCGCTGGCCGCGGTCCGGCAGGACCCGCCCGACCTGATCGTGCTCGACGTGATGCTGCCCGGCATGGACGGCTATGCGGTCGTCCGCGAGCTGCGCCGGGCCGCCCGCGGCGAGCGACCGGTTCCGGTGTTGTTCCTGAGCGCCCGCGACGCCCCCGAGGACAAGGTGAACGGCCTGACCCTGGGCGGCGACGACTATGTCACCAAGCCGTTCCACCTGCCCGAGCTGATCGCGCGCATCCAGGCCGTGCTGCGCCGCGCCACCGGCGTGCCGGCCGAGGGGGTCCTCGTGGTCGCCGACCTGACCCTGGATCCGGCTGCCCGCGAGGTGACCCGGGCGGGCCGGCCGGTCCGGCTGTCGCCGACCGAGTTCAAGCTGCTGCGCTACCTCATGACGCACGCCGGCCACGTGGTGCCGCGGCCGCGGATCCTCGAGGAGGTGTGGCACTATGACTTCGCCGGGGACACGAGCATCGTCGACACGTACGTCAGCTATCTGCGCCGCAAGCTGGACGCCGCCGAACCGAAGCTGATCCACACCGTGCACGGCGTCGGCTACCTGCTGCGCGCACCCCGGCGATGAACCGGCTCGTGCCCCGCTCGCTGCGGGCCCGGCTGCTCCTGCTGACGGCGGTGCTGCTGGTGGCCGGCATCGTGGTGAGCGACGCCGTGGTCACGGCGGCCCTGAGCGGCCGCCTGGTCGCCCGGGTCGACCGTCAGCTGCAGCCGATCGCGCTGGCGATGTCGGTGCTGGACCCGGCTCTGCTCGACCAGGCGACCGACGCCCGCACGCGGAACCTGACCGGAGCGCTCGACCTGATCAGCGAGCTCGCGGTGGCGTACCTGGGGCCGGACGGAAAGGTCGTGCGCAGCGCCGCGGCCGGCGCCGGCCGCGGGGCGACCCCGCCCCGGTTCGAGGCGTCGCTGATGCACGCCGATCCGGAGGTGCCCCGGGTGATCCGGGGCGCCGACGGTTCGAAGTGGCGGGCCGTCGTCCGGCCGCGGCCCGGCCGGGGCGGGGTGGTGGTCGTGGCCGCGTCGCTCGCCGACGTCGATGCCACCATCGGGCAGCTGCGCCTGATCTGCCTGGCCACCGGCCTGATCGTGGTCGTGGTGCTGACCGCCGTGGGCTGGCTCGCGATCCGGGCCGGGCTGCGGCCGCTGCACACGATCGAGGCGACCGCCAACGCGATCGCGGGCGGCGACCTGGCCCACCGCATCCCCGATCCGGGGCCGCCGAACACCGAGGTCGCCCGCCTGACCACGGCTCTCAACGGCATGCTGGCGCAGATCGAACGCTCGTTCGCGGCCCGCGCCGCCTCGGAGGAGCGGATGCGGCGTTTCGTGGCCGACGCCAGCCACGAGCTGCGCACGCCGCTCTCCGGGATCAAGGGCTCGGCTGAACTGCACCTGATGGGGGCCGCCGAACCGGACGACGTGCACCGGGCGATGCGCCGCATCGACACCGAGGCCGCCCGGCTCACCGCGCTGGTCGAAGACCTGTTGCTGCTGGCCCGCCTGGACGAGTCCGCGGCCGGCCCGGTGGTGGATCCGGCTCCGATGGACCTGCGGACCCTGGCCGCGGACGCCCGGCACGACCTGCACGCGCTCGACCCGGATCGCCCGGTCCGGCTCACCGGTCCGGCCGGCGCGGACGGCGGGTTCCCGCCCGTCCCGGCCGAGGCCCTGGTGCTGGGCGACGAGGACCGGTTACGCCAGGTGGTGGTCAACCTGGTCGGCAACGTGCACGCGCACACCCCGGTCACCGCCGGGGTGCGGATCGGTGTGGGGCGGGTCGGCGACGAGGCGGTGCTCGAGGTCGCCGACAGTGGGCCGGGCCTGACCGGCGAACAGGCCGAGCGGGTGTTCGAGCGCTTCTATCGGGCCGACGGTTCGCGGTCCCGCGGCGCGGGGCGGGGCGCCGGGCTCGGCCTGGCGATCGCCCGCTCGCTGGTCACGGCGCACGGCGGACGGGTCGAGCTGCGCCCGACCCCGGGCGGCGGCGCCACCTTCCGGCTCTGCCTGCCCTGGGCGGCCGAGGCCGGAAAACTCACAGAACCCTCCCAGAATCCCGGACGGAACGGTAGCCGGTGACGCTGGGCGTCCAACGGCCGGTCGAGCTCTGGCCGTACGCGTCGGTGATCCGGTAGCGGACGGCGGGCACCGGGCCGCTGAAGCCGCGGTGCGGAGTGAAGATCAGGAAGCCCTCGGCCGTGATCAGGGTGGGGTCCATCGGCCGTCCCGGGACGGTGGCGATGCCCGAGATCGCGGCGGCGGAGAAGTCGCCTTCCGGCCGCGTCAGGTCCTGCCCGTCGACATACCCGTGGCTCCCGCCGGGCGGCAGCGGAAACCCGACCTGCTGGGGGGCTCGCGCCGGCCCGGCCGAGGTGAGGTCGGGCGTCCGTGGCGGCGGGGGAAGGGTGACGGTCGCGGTGTAGGTGCCGGTCCGGCTCTGCCCGCCCGGCCCACTGAGGCGGATCGTCACCGGCCGGGCGGTGCCGAGGTAGCCGGTGTTCGGAGTGAAGGTGACCTCGGTCGGGGAGTCCTGGCTGTAGAAGCCCTGCGGCACCAGCACGGTGTCGGCGTATTCCGGCGCCCGTCCGTCCAGCGTCAGCCGCCAGCCGGCCGGCACGGCGACGGCGACGGTCTGTTTCCGCAGCCCGGCCGCGCTCGACCGCAACGGCGGCAGGGGAGAGACGGCGGCCTCCGCGGAGGCGGGCGTGAGGACCGCCCCCGCCAGCACGGCGACCACGACGAGACACCGAGAAACGAACATATCGGGATAATATGCCCGCGGTGGTCCCGGTGGGCGGCCAGGGCCACCCACCGGAAACATCAACTGACTCCGGGATTCGGCCAGCTCAGGGCCGCACCGCCTGAGCGTGGAAGAACTGCGTGCCGTACGGAATGTCCTTGGGCGTGTACGCGATGCGGCCCGCACACAGCCCGCGCGCGGCCAGATCGCTCGCGATCATCGGCACGGCGGCGATGGTCGCGGGCGGCCAGTCGTGCATCAGGATGATGCCGCCCGGCTGCAGGGTGTGCGCGGCCGCCGCGATCTGCTCGGCGGTGGCGCCGTTCCAGTCCTGCGAGTCGACGGTCCACAGCACCTCCAGCACCCCGATCCGGCTCTCATCGGCCCGGACCTGGTCGTCGGTCTCGCCGAACGGCGGCCGGAACAGGGTCGGCTCCCGGCCGGTGACGTCGCGCAGCACCCACTGCGTGCTCGCGATCTCCTGGAAGGCCGCCGGCTCGCCGATCTGCGTGAGATGCGGATGGGTGTAGGTGTGGTTGCCCACCCACATCCCGGCACGCAACTCCTCGCGCACCAGCTGCGGCCGGTCGAGAGAGTTGTTGCCCTGATCGAAGAAGGTGGCGCGCAGGTGGTTGGCGCGCAGCGCGGCGAGCAGCTGATCGGTGGTCGCGCTCGGCCCGTCGTCGTAGGTGAGGCCGACATAGCCGTTGCGGCAGGGCTTGTCGTGGGACGACTTGTCGTGGGACGAGGCAGCGGTCTGGGCACGCGAGGCGCCGGCGAACCCGAAGACGGCGAGCGTGGATGCCGCGAGCAGTGCGGTGAGCCGGAAACGAAGACGGTGGACGGTCATGGCTCCTCCTCTGTCGAGCGAATGTTTCGGAACTGTCGAGGGAGCAATTCCCTTGCAGGCTAAGTATCCAAGCGACCAGCGTCAATCAATTCTCCGAAACTACCGAACTGCTTTTCGCAACTTCCAGTCCGACCGGAGCCGGTACGCTTCCGGCTCGGGCCGTTCCGCCAGTCCCTGCCATCCGATCGAGGCACTGTGGACCCGGATGCAAGTCGACTAGGTTCCGGTGATGCATCCAACCGCGTGGTTCTGGTCGATCGGCGGCACGGCCGTGGCCAGCCTGGGCGGCGGAATCTTCGCCTACCTGCGCCGACGTTATTCGAAGTCGGTCGGCAAGGAGCTCCAGCCGTTCGGCTCCTATGTGGGGAGCAGCCTCGCGCTCATCGCGGCGAGTTGGATGCGACCGCGGCTCGCCGGCCTCTTCGGAGTGCGGCCGTTCGCCGACGTCACGCTGACCGGGTTGACCAGCCGCATGCCCATCCCTTCCCGGGGTCGCTCGGAGGTGGACATCGATCAGGCCTATATCCGGCTGGGCCTGTCGTCCTCGCCGGATCGCCGGATCGCCGACACGTCCCTGCTGACGGCCGAGGGCAGCGTGCTGATTTTCGGCGAGCCCGGTTCGGGCAAGTCGTCCCTCACACGGAAGCTGCAGCGCGAAGGGCTCCAACAGGCGTTCCTGGAGCCGTACGGCAGCCGGCTTCCCTTCCGCTTCGAAATGGGAAGACTTCCCTGGAACGAGTTGCCCGGCACGTCCGAGGCGCGAGTGAAGTGGATGCGAGATCTCATGGTCGAGGCGGTTGCCCGGGTCAAACGAGTAAACCGGCCGCAGTTCGTGTTCCAGGCTTTCGCCGAACAGTCCGGCCTCATGATGTTCCTGGACGGCCTCGACGAGGTTCCATCGGACAAGATCGAGTCGGTGGAGTCGTTCCTTTCCGAGGTGGTTCAGGCGTTCCTGCACGAGTCGCCGCACACACTGGTGGTCGTCACTGCTCGCACGCGGATGCGGAGCGTGCTCAGCCGGTCGTTCGTCGACCAGTTCGGTCAGGTTCTGACGGTGACGCCGTTCACGCCGGCCGACGTCTTCGCCTTTCTGCTGCGGTGGGACTTCGCGCCCGAGCGGCGGTACGCCGATGTCCAGCGGATCTTCGAGCACATCCAGAACCACGTGACCTTGGCCGACATGTGCACCAATCCACTGGTCCTCGCCATGTACGTCGCGGAGGACGAGCGGCACACAGGGACGACCGGATCGGCAGTTCGCCTGGCCGACACCCGGGCCAAGTTCTACGACGAGGTGGTGAGCGAGCTCCTGTATTTCCGCCGAGAGGACCAACAGGCTCAGGAGCGGTCGGCGAACACACAGGTGCTGTTCGACCGTCAGGAACTGCTCGGGCGGATTGCGCTCGATCACCTTGCCGAGTCCGACGACCCGGCCAACTTGGTGTCACTCGACCGCGCGACTCGGATCGCACAGGACTATTGGGGAACAGATCAGCCGCGCCAGGCCGCGACGCGCCTCACGGAGCTCGCGGTCGGCACGGGCCTGGTGACGGTGCAGGTGCGAGACGTGTCGCTCCAGTTCATCCACCTCAGCATCGCTGAATATCTTGCCGGAAAGGAACTTTCCGAACGGAGTCACAAGCAGCTACGCAAGGTGCTGAGTCGCGCCGCCCGGGATCCCATCGCCGGGCGCCGACTCTGGGAAACCGTCATCTTCGCGGTCTCCCTCAGCAATCGAGACGTGCGCGATCAAGCGCTGGAACAGCTGATCGACGAGCGGGCGCCGGCCGAACTGATCATGCGAATGGTCCGGGAGGTACGGGCCTACGATCGTCCCGCGTTCGCGCAGGCCCTCGATGCGGCCGGCGTCGGCCTCTCCGGACGGGCCGCCGCGGATTGGGACGAAGAATGGCTTGACCAGCTGCGCCTGTTGGCCTCGTGCCTGCGAGACGCACATCTGGTCGCGGAACGGCCGGCGCCGGCGTCGGTGCCGACCGTCGCGGAGTGGCTGGGCCGGTTGATCGGAACGGACGGCGAGCGTTTTGATCGGGTCTTCGGCCTCTACCTCACCGTGAGCACCTCCGAGGCGCTGCGTCTTGCCGACGAGTTCGGCGTGCAGGGCAGGTTGCTCGCGGACCGCGAGCGGATGATCTCGGCGCTGGAGCACCCCGATGTGGTGGTGCTGGCGCTTCGAAGGATTGCCGCCGACCCGGCCGGCTCGGTGGCCTGGATCGACCTGTTGGCGGAGGCGGCGCTGCGGTTTGCGCTCGTCACCCAGATGCTGATGGACGAGAAACACGTCCCTCGACAGCTGGCCGTGATGGCCGACCGGGTCAGCCGGCAGCACGCCTGGCACCGATTCGGGCCGGCCGCCGGGACCTTCTACGGTGCCGTCCTGGCCGTCGGTGCGGACAGGGCTTGGCCGGCCCGTCCCGAAGAGGAGCCACGTCTGGCCGGCCGCGTGGACATTCTGGCTCAGGTCACGGCCGGCCACGGCAAATTGCGGGTGCCTGACGTCACCGCGCTGGTTATGCGGCACGCGATGGGTGCAACGGACGTCAGAATGGCCCTCTCCATACTGGAAATAGCCAAGGAGGCCAGTTTCAGTCGGCAGGCGGTCAACAAGCTGCTGAATCTGGACCCATCCATACCCATCCGAAGGTGGATCATCGTTGCGACACGATTTTCCGACGGCGTGGTGCGGCTGTATGTAGATGGAGCATCCGAGATGCTGATTCCTCATCTCCGGTCGGCCCGGATTCAACGGGCAATCCTCGCCCGCCGCAGTTACATGTGTGGCGCCGACGGTCGGGAACTGCTGGAAGGGCTGAATTTTTCGGTGTCCTACCTCGTTGATCACAGCCCGCTTCAGCAGGCCTCCGCACTCTCTGAGCACCCCGGCACTCTCTGGTGCGTGCCATTGCCGCGGCCGAGGGGCTTCCGCATGTTTCCGCCCCGGAAGGCCCGGGCGCTCCCGGAGGCCCCGATCAACGGCGGGCATGATCGCGGAGAGGTGCGGGCCGAGGGCGGCGGTACGGCATGATCGGCGTATGACTGAGATTCCCGCGGCCGTCCAGCGGATGGTCGACGCCACCAACGCCGGCGACTCCGACGCGTTCGTGGCCGCTTTCACCGACGACGCCTACCTCGAGGACTGGGGGCGCAAGTTCCACGGCCACGACGGTGTGCGCTCGTGGGACTCGACCGACAACATCGGCAAGCACGCGCACTTCGAGGCCCGCGGGGCGCGCCCGGACGCCGGCGACTGGATCGTCACCCTGCACGTCACCGGCGGCGGTTTCAACGGGACGAGCGACATCCGGTTCCGCGTCGCCGGCGACCGCATCTCCCGCATGGTGATCACGCCCTAGGTTCCTGGACCACGACCTCGAAGCTGCCGCCCAGCGACGCGGCCGAGCTTCCGCCCACCCACACGTCGAAGGTGGACGATTCGAGCACCCAGTCGCCGCCCAGCCAGTAGCGCCGCTGTGCGGGCCCGATCGAGAACGAGACGCGCCGGGAGCCGCCGGCCGGCACGGTCACCCGCTGGAAGCCCTTGAGCTCGCGCGCCGGCCGGGCCGCCGACCCGTGCCGCTGGTGGAGATAGAGCTGGACCACCTCGTCGGCCGCAACCGGGCCCGAATTGTCCACCGAGACCGAGACGTCGACGACGCCATCGACCACCGGCCCGACAACCAGGTCGGAGAACGAGAACCGCCCGTAACTCAGCCCGTGTCCGAAGGGGAACAACGGCGTCGAGGCCTCGTCCCAATACCGCCGTTCCTGGTTGTCCGGCTCGTGCGACCGGGTGTGCGAATAGACCAGAGGGATCTGCCCGACCGTCCGCGGCCACGTGAACGGCAGCTTCCCACCGGGCGAGACGGCCCCGAACACCAGATCGGCCACGGCCGCACCGCCTTGACTGCCTGGATACCAGATGTCGAGAATCGCGGGAACGTGCGCGGCCGGCCAGCGCAGGTCGAGCGGCCGCCCGTTCATCACCAGCAGCACGGTCGGCGTCCCGGTCGCCACCACGGCCTGGATCAGCTCCAACTGCGCGCCCGGCAGTTCGAGCGACGACCGCGACGCCGACTCCCCGATCATGTTCTGCCACTCGCCGGCCACCACGATCGCGACATCGGCCGCCTCCGCGTATGAAACCGCCCGCGCGAATTCGGCCGGGGCGTCGAATCCCGGCGGGTCGTTGGGCGCGTTGCCCCCGAACATGTCGAACATGGACGGAAAGGTCCGCTGCGCCACCGGGATGCCCGGTGCGTAGGTGACGCGGTCCCCGGCCACCGCGCGGATTCCGTCGAGCACGGTCACCGTCTCGTCGAGGTCGAAGTCGAACACCCACGGCCCGAGCGTGTCGCGCTTCGAGTCGGCCAGGGGGCCGAGTACCGCGATCGAGGCCGATGAGGAGAGCGGCAGCAGGTCGCCTTCGTTGCGCAGCAGCACCGCCGACCGCTGCGCCGCCTCGCGGGCCACCCGGCGGTGGTCCGGGTCGGCGAGCACCTCGCGGGCGCGTTCCTCATTGACGTACGGGTCGTCGAACAGCCCCAACCGCGCTTTCGCCTCGAGGACTTTGCGGACCCGCGCGTCGAGAAGCTCCGGGTCGACCTTGCCGGGCAGATGGGCGTACGCGGGGTCGGCGATCGCCATCTCCATGTCGACGCCCGCGGTCACCGCCCGCACCCCGGCCTCGGCGAGGTCGGGTGCGAACCCGTGGGTGACCAGATTGCGGACGGCGTTGGCGTCGCTCACCACGAACCCGTCGAACCCCCACGTCTCGCGCAGCACCTCGGTGAACAGCCACCGGTTGCCGGTCGCGGGCACCCCGTTGAGCGGCATGTACGCCGTCATCACGTTGCCCGCCCCGGCCTCGATCGCGGCCTGGAACGGCGGGAAGTAGACGTTCCAGAGTTCGTACTCGGAGAGGTTGACCTCGTCGTAGTCGCGCCCGCCGAGCGCCGCGCCGTACCCGCCGAAGTGTTTGGGCCCGGCGATGACGCCGTCCGGGCTCTGGAATCCGCGGACCTGCGCGGCCGCCACCGCCGCGCCGAGCACCGGGTCTTCGCCGGCGCCCTCGACGATGCGGCCCCAGCGCGGGTCGCGCGCGATGTCGACCATCGGCGCGAACGCCCAGTGGATGCCGACGGCCCGGGCTTCGCGGCCGGCGACCTGCTGCCCGCGTTCGACGATGCCCGGGTCCCACGTGGCGGCCATCGCGATCGGCACCGGGAAGATGGTGCGCAGCCCGTGGATGACGTCGAAGCCGAACAGCACCGGGATGCCGTGCCGGTTGCCCTCGACGGCCAGCCGCTGGAGCCGGTTGATCTCGGCCGGGTCGGTGACGAACAGCAGCGACCCCGCCGCCCCGCGACGCAGCGCATCCTCGACCGCCCGGGGCTGGGCCGAGGTGTCGAGGCCGAGCGCGGGATCGGGCTGCGCCCCGGCCGGCAGCTTGAAGTAGAAGTACTGGGTGAGCTGGCCCGCCTTCTCCTCGGCCGACATGCTCGCCAGCAGCTCGTCGACCCGCTCGGATGGGAAAGTCGTCATGACCTTCATCAGATCAGAGATCGCGGGCTGAGGGGCGGGTCGGGCGCAGCGAAGCGGCGACCACCTTCCGGTGGCCGCCGCTCGAGCCGTACGCCTTACTTGCCGTACTTGTCGAAGCTGATCGTCCAGTCGCCGAGCCCGTCGGTGAGCGGCAGCGGCTTCGGGGTGTGGTGCACGTCGACGACGTCGCCGACGATGAAGTTGTCGTAGACCCACTTGGCGTCGGTCTCGCTCAGGTTGATGCAGCCGTGCGAGATGTTGGCCGCGCCCAGCGAGTGGTTCCACGGCGCCGCGTGCAGGAACTCCCCCGAGTACGAGATGCGGGTGCACAGCTTGACGATCTCGGGCGCGTAGTAGTTGGGGTTGCTCGGGTCGGTCAGGCCGTAGCTGGCCGAGCTCATCGTGTGCGTCGCCTCTTTGGAGAGCACGACGTGCGGGCCTTCCTGCGTCCAGAAGTGGATCGACTGGCCGTTGGCGCCCTTGGTGTAGCCGCCGCGGCCGTTGCTGCACTTCATGTCGCGCACGAGCTTGCCGTCGATGTAGACCTTGGTGTGCTTGGTGTTGTTGTCGGAGACGGCCAGCAGCTGGCGCCCGATCTTGAAGTGGGTCGACCGGTTGGACGCGCCGTAGACGTTGCTGCCCAGGTTGACCCCGAACGCGTTGACGCTGACCTTGACCGTCGTGCCCTTGGCCCAGTATTTCGCCGGCCGCCAGTGCACGATCGAGTTGCTCACCCAGTGGAACTTGCCCTCGACCGACGGCGACGTCTCGACCTTGATCGTCTTTTCGGCCGCGTCCTTGTCGGTGACCGAGTGGCCGAACGCCACGATGACCGGCTGGCCCATGCCGTACGTGCCGCCGGTGTGCAGGACGCTCATCCCGTTCGCCTGGAACGTGATGCCGGCGGTGTGGGTCGGCTTCAGCGTGGTGAAGGTCGACGTCTTCTTCACCGTGGCGCCGGTGCTGTCCTGGATCGTCGCGGTGACCGTGTACTTCTTGCCGTAGGCCAGGTCGTCGGTCGACTTCCAGGTGCCCGAGTCGGTGTCGACCGTGCCGGCGATCTTCTTGCCGCCGGAGACGACGCTGCACGACTGGAGCTTGCCGCCCTCGACCGCGACCGTGACCGGCTCGGTCGGGGAAACCTTGGTGGCACCCGCCTGCGGGCTCACGGTGAAGCTGACCGGCACCGTGTCGGGCGTCTGCCAGGAGCCCGCCGCCGGCGTGGACCCGGCGGTGCCGCCGCCGCTCTTCGCCTTGTTCGACGAGGAGCAACCGGCGATCGTGAGACCGGCTGCCGCGCCGACGACGCCGACGGCGGTGGCGATGACTTTGCGTCGATGAACCATGACTCTCTCTCGACGAAGAGGTGAGGGGGTGATGCGGCCGGAGAGGACTACGACTGGCGCGCATTCTAGGGATCTTTCGCGCTCAGGTCGATGGCGCCCTCACCCCGGTCGATGGAAGCGTCATGACGCCGTTACCGCCTGTGTTGCCGGTTCAAGGTCACGTCCCTGAAGACGTGTCCGGGGCCCGATTCGTTGCCTGCCGATTGTGAGATAGCAGACTGCGGGTGAGCGAAAAGGCGGCTGGTGCGTCGTTTCTGACGTGACCGATGTTCTGGGCGATTTCCGCGCCCCCGCCGACCTCATCCGCCGCTATCACTCCACCGGCCGGTGGCGTGCTCAGGGACCGCTCGACGACCTGCGGCGATGGAGCACCGAGCAGCCCGACGCGACCGCGATCATCCAGTACCGGGACGGAGCCGAGGCGGAGCGGCTCACCTACGGGCAGTACGCCGCCCGGGTCGAGCGGTTCGCCGCCGCCCTGCGCTCGCTCGGCGTGCGGGCGGGTGACGTGGTCGCGGTCTGGCTGCCCAACTTCTGGCAGGTCAGCGCGCTGATGCTGGCCTGCGCCCGGATCGGTGCGGTGACCGCGCCGATCCTGCCGACGATCCGCACCCGCGAGCTGGAGCGGATGCTCACGCGGCTGGGCGCGAAGGTCTGCGTGACGGTCGACGAGTGGGCCGGTTTCGGTCACGCGGAGGCCCTGGGCGGGATGCCGGTCGAGCACCGCGTGGTTCTCGGCGATGCACGAGACGGGGAAATCGACTTCCGGGACTATTTCGAACGTACGCCCTGGGAAGCGACACATCGGATGGAACCGGCCGATGCGCCGGGCAACCCCGACCGGGTGGCCCTGGTTCTGTTCACCTCGGGGACCTCCGGTGAACCGAAGGGCGTACTGCACAGCTTCAACACTATTTATGCCGGAAACTCCCCGATCGCCACGGCCGAGGAGATCGGGCCCGGCGACACGATGTTCATCCCGCACGCGCTGACCTTCATCGGCGGCACGCTCTACGGCATCACGATGCCGCTGCTCACCGGGGCCACGTCGGTGCTGCTCGACCGGTGGGACGGGCCGGGCGGGCTGCGCCTGCTGCGCGAGACCGGCACGACGATCATGTTCGCGGCACCGACGTTCTTCCGTGATCTTGTCGACGAGGTACGCCGTACGGGAAAGAAGCCGGACGCCTTGCGCCTGGCTGTCACCGGAGCCACGACCGTGCCCCAGCCGATCGTGCGGGACGTGCTTGAGGCGCTCGGTGTGCCGCTGCGGGCCCTGTGGGGGATGACCGAGGTCGCCGCGCAGACATGGACCCGGGCCGGCGATCCGGCCGACTGGGGCACACGCAGCGACGGCTCGCCCGGTTCGGGGCTCGAAATCGATCTGCGGGCCGAATCCGAGGGGGAGATCGGCCCGGAGCGCCCGGCCCGGCTGTTCGTACGCGGGGCCGGGGTCACGCTGGCGACGCTCGGTCGCGACAGCGGCTCGCTGAACGTACTCGCCGAACACGACGACGGCTGGTACGACACCGGCGACCTGGCGATCCCGGACGGGCGGGGCGGCATCCGCATTCTCGGGCGGGTGGCCGACCGGATCGGTGGCGCCCTTCTCATCCCGGTCGGCGACGTCGAAGACGCGCTGCTCGGGCATCCGGCGATCGAGGACGTGGCGCTGGTCGGCTACCTGGACGAGAAGGGGTTCGAGCGGGCGGCGGCGGTCGTCGTCCCGCACGGCACGCCCCCGACCCTGGACGACCTGCGCGCCTACCTGACCGAGGCCGGCATGACCGAGTGGTACCAGCCGTCCCGGCTCGAGGTGACCGACCGGCTTCCGCGCAACTCGGCGGGCAAGGTACGGAAGGACCTGCTGCGCGACCGCGTACGCCTCGGCGCCTGATTTTCATTCATTCGGATGTTGCTCCACGATGCCGATGAGCTAGTCCGGAGCTTCGCGGCATGAGGGGTCGATCTCAGCTGGTCATGAACTTCCGCAGAAGGGAACGATCGGCGACGACGATCCCGTGTGGAGTCTTCGTGATGGCGCCGGCGTCGGCAAGTCGCGCCAGAGCTCGATTGACCGTGACCCGGCTCATGCCCAGCATCAGCCCCACCAGCTCCTGCGACTCGTGCCAGGCGACCGGCCGTTCGGAGTGCTGCTCCTGTGAGCCGTGCCGGGCGACCGGCCGTTCAGAGTGCTGCTCCTGCGAGCCGTGCCGGGCGGCCGGCCGGTCAGGGTGTTGCTCGTCGAGCCAGGTGGCGATCCGGGCCAGGGCCGGCAACATGCCGGCCCGGGCGAGCCTGAGCCGGGCGCTCATCGCGTCGCGGGCAAGCTGGGTGAGCACATGCTCACGCACTGCCCGCTCGCCCTCCAACAGGCGCAGGAAGTCAGCGACGGGCAGCAACCGCACAAAGACATCGGTAACTGCTATCAGAGCCGACGGGGACGGTGTCCCGATCAGCACCGCGGCCTTGTCCGCTATCGCCGGGGCGATCCACTGCTCCGGCCACATCCGCGCCCCCGCGAAGCTGCTGTGGGTGGCCGCGAGCTTTCCCGACAACAGGAAGACGACGTCACGAGCGATGCTGTCGGCCGGGCGCAGCACTGCGCCGGAAGCAAAATGGATCGGGCGCGTTCGATCGGCCAGGCGCTGAGACGCCGTCGGGGCGAGCGTTCGCAACGCCGGGATGGACTCCAAGGACGTCATGTATCAACTGATACAGCGCCTCCCGGTGGAGCGCCCGTAGCCTGCCCGCATGTGGATCATCGAACTGAGCCTCGCTCCCACACCCGGACGCCTGGCCGCGCGGCCGGCGCACCGACGTCGTCTGACCGATCTGCACAACGACAGGGTCGTCCGGATGGCAGGGCCGCTCGACGGCGAGACAGGGGCGATAATCATCGTCGATGTCCCTGATCGCCCTGCCGTCGATGCGATCATCACCGACGATCCGTACTTCACAACCGATGGCGTCACAGTCGTCGACGTCCGGGAATGGCATCCCTTCCTGGATTAGCCTCGGCGCCTTCGATTCGACCACCAGCGCGCGACGGGCGCACCCACAGTTATTTGGAGTGATCCTTTTGCGGCACCGATTGGCATGATCGACACCTGACATTTCGTAACTGGATAGGTGCCTGAGGTGCCTGAAGATTCGGATGTGTATTCCGGTCAACTGGTGGCGGGTATCCAGGGGTTGCCGGTGACAGCGCGGGT
>NZ_JBFBAD010000189.1:0-16291 GCF_040682075.1 Actinoplanes sp. NPDC051411
TATGAATTCAGGCACGGATGACACGACATGACTCGTGCCAGGTTTCCCCATTCGGACACCCTGGGATCACAGCTAGGTTGACAGCTCCCGGCGGCCCCGGGCATGATGGGCCGGCTCGATGGTGACACCACCCGGCGGTTCGGTCTGCGGATCACCACCGGCGCCGCGGTCGGGATCCGCGCCCACGTCCCGTCGCGCTGCCAGCGTCGGAACAATGCGTGCGCCGCCACCCAGGACGCACCTCGCGCCATGGCGCTCCCACCCGACTCCGCCATCGGATCCCGTCGAATGAGCTGCCGTTTCGTCCCGGTCGGCGGACGCCCCGGCCGACGCCCAGCGGGCAAGCCTGCCATTTCGAGAAGATCTGCCCGCCGTATCCTTCGAGTTGGTCGGACGTTGAAGACGCTCGGCTTGTGGTTCGGCAGTGACCTCGAAGGACGTCCCGGGAGAACTCACCATGACTGGAAGTGAACGTGCCTGAACGATTGACGGAAGCGCAACTCGGCGAGCGCACGAAGCGAGTCGCGGCCTCCAACCATCGCTTCGGCCGCGTGCTGTCGATCATCGGCGTCGTCCTGGCGGCGATCGCGCTGCTCTTGGTAGTCGGCGGGGGGATTGCTCTCACCCTGGTCGATGGCGCGCGCGCCGGTGGAGCGGACGAGAGCACAGCCGATTCCGCGGCCGGCGTGCTCACCGGCGCGATGACACTGCCCCCCGGGGCTTTGGCCCTGTTCGCGATGTGCGCCCTGGTGGCAGGCGAACAGCTGCGACGCGGAAGCATCTCGAAAAATCCGAATCCGCCGGACACGCTCCTGCCGTCCGCGTCGTACGTGTCGCGATTCAATGTGCTCCCGTATCGGTGGCACATCTTCTGGGTCGCGGTCGGCCTGGTCATCTCCTTCGTGCTCGTCGGCATCCCGGTGATCTCGTGGTTCACCGGCGGCTGGCCGGAAAGCGTCCGAGAGGAGGACGCCTTCAGCGGGTTCTGGATCATCTACGGGTCGCTGGCATTCGCCGTCACGGTCGCCGCCGCCACGTCGCTGCTCAAGAAGCGCCTGTTCCTCCGCGCCGTCGCAAGCGGCCGTGCCACGGCTGCCGGCGGGCCGGGCAAGTCCTTCTGGCGGTGGATCGACTTCCGCTGGCGCTTCGATCTGTGGCTGGCCGGCATCGGCGGCCTGGGCATCGCGCTCTCGTTCACCGTCTTCTCGGGAGCCGTCGGCCCCGATGGCGATGCTGATGAGGCGGCCGCGGCGATCCTGCCCTTCATCGGCATTCTCGGCGCCGGCGTGGTTCTGGTCGTGCTCGGAGCTATCGCGGCCGCTCAGTTCTGGCGGGCCGGCGAGTCGCTCGGCTCGGGCGAGTCCGTCACCTAGAACCAATCCGGAGGCGGCCTGATTCGGTCCGTCCTCCCAGCCGGCGTCGGTCCAGATCGCGCGGCGCGAACATGTACCTGGGCCTGCGCGCCCGCTCCGCGGAGAAGACGTGGCCGAGATTCCTCAGCTTGCCGTTCTCGGCGCGGCCGAGGCGTGGGCGCTCACCTTGGCGGACCGGGTGTTGCTGGTGGCCGTGTACTGGCGCAGGAACCTGACCATGCGCCCGATCGGTCCGCTGTTCGGCGTCTCGCACTCCGCCAACCTCGTGACGGCGGCGCCCTGCCGGCCTGGAATCAGGACTACAACAGCGGGCATCGCACAATCCGCGCCCGCGTGCCCATCTGCACAACATCGCTCTGGCCGGCTGACCCGCCCACCGTTGGCAGGCAACGCCTGCACCGGAGTTACGAGACATCGCCTAGCGGGGCAGGCCGAACACGTCGGCGAGGCCGGTCACCTCGACGGCCTTGCGGACCGGCGGGGACGGGTCGGCCAGCGTGAACGTGACGCCCTCGGCGGCGGCCGAATTGCGGGCGCTGACCAGGGCACCCAGCCCGTAGGAGTCGATGAAGCCGAGGCCGCTCGTGTCGACCCGCAGATAGCGCACACCGGGCTCGGTGGCGGCCCGGGCGAGGCTGTCGCGCACGTCGTCGGCGCGGTCCAGGTCGAGCTCCCCGGTCAGGGTGGCGATGACCAGTCCGTCGGGATCGGCCGGTTCGTACGAGATCATTCCGTCCTTCGGCATTCGCCAGACGATACCCCGGGCCCGCCAGTGCCGCAGTTCGAGACGAGCGCCGCTTGCTAAGAAACAGCGGCCAGCGCCTGGTGGACCGACCGCACCGCGCTCGCGCCCTCGCCGACCGCCGCCGCGACGCGCTTCATCGAGCCCTGCCGCACGTCGCCGACCGCGAAGACGCCCGGCACGTTGGTCTCGAAGGGCAGCGGCCGGCGGCCGGCCTTGTCCCAGACCGGGCCGAGGTCGGTGCCCAGCTGCACGTCGGTGAGGACGAAGCCGTCGCTGTCGAGCGTCACCCCGGTCAGGAAGTCGGTGGCCGGGGTCGCGCCGATGAAGCAGAACAGGCCGAAGCAGGCGCACGCCTCGGCGGCCTCGCTCCCGCGCTCGGTGAGGGTGACGTATTTCAGCCGCCGCTCGCCGTGCAGGGCGGTCACCTCGGTCGAGGTCTGAACGGTGATGCGCGGGTCGGCGTGGATGCGTTCGACCAGGTAGCTGGACATGCCGGCGGAGAGCTCGGGGCCGCGGACCACGAGCCGTACGTGACCGGCCTGCCGGGCCAGATAGATCGCCGCCTGGCCGGCCGAGTTGGCGCCGCCGACCACGGTCACCGGCTGGCCGGCCACGCCGCGCGCCTCGAGTTCGGTCGCCGCGTAGTAGATGCCGGCGCCGACGAAGTCCTGCCAGCGGTCGAGCGGCAGGTTGCGATAGGCCGCGCCGGTCGCCAGGATCACCGAGCGCGACGGGATCTCGGTGCCGTCGAGCAGGGTCACCACGTGCTCGTTGCCCTCCTGGCGCAGCGCCACCACCCCGCACGGGCTGGCCAGGTGGGCGCCGAACTTGAGCGCCTGCACGACCGCCCGGCCGGTCAGCGTCTCGCCGCTGAGGCCGAACGGGAAGCCCAGGTAGTTTTCGATGCGCGAGCTGGCGGCCGCCTGCCCGCCGGTGGCGACCGCGTCGAGCAGCACCGTCTCGAGGCCCTCGGAGGCGCCGTAGACGGCCGCGGCCAGGCCGGCCGGCCCGGCGCCGATCACAGTGTGGTCGGCGACGCCCTTCGGGGTGCGGCGGTATGTCAGCCCGAGCAGCTGGCTGAGCGCGCCGGTGTTGGTGTTGGTCAGCGTCGTCTTCGGCGTGATCACCACGGGAACGTCGGACGACGTGAGCCCGGCCGCCGCGAGCGCCCGGCGGCCTTCGCCGGTGTCGCTCTCGATCCAGCGGTGGGGGAGCGCCTGCCGCTTGAGGAACGTCTCGATCGCCAGGCCGTCGCGGGTCGCGGTGTCGGCGATGATCTCGAGGCTGTCGGCCGCCCCGACTGTGATCAGCTTGCGGCGGGCCAGGAAGCCACGCAGCAGCACGTCGCTGATCTCGGCCTCCTGGGCCATCAGCCGGCGGAACTCGGCCGGCGGCACCCGGTGGATCACCCCCGACTCGGCGACCCGGGCGCTGAGAATGCGGGTCTGGCCGGTGAGCAGCGTCATCTCGCCGACGAACTGGTGCGGGCCGGCGCGCAGCAGCAGCTCCTCGGGCAGGTCGGGCGCGGCGGCCCGGAAGATGTCGACCGTCGCCGTGTCGACCAGGATCAGGTCGGCGTCCACGTCGCCGGCCTCGAACAGCACGTCGCCGGCCGCGACCTCGATCGCCTGCCCGTACGCCGTCGCGCGGGCGAACTGCTCGTCGTCGAAGTGGTAGGTGGCGGACTCGTCCGCGCGGGCACCGAGCTCCGGGAAAAGAAAGGGCGAGACCATCGCTCGATAATTCCAAACACCGGCGTCGCAGGCGAGGACGAGTCACAGCCGACCCGGTTGTCACCTGGCGTTCGCTGTCCGCTAAGCTTGCTGGCAACGCGGACGTAGCGCAGCTGGTAGCGCATCACCTTGCCAAGGTGAGGGTCGCGGGTTCGAATCCCGTCGTCCGCTCCACTCTGTTCCCTTATGCGGGTCGTCAATCGGCCGATCGTCAAGGCATGCTCGGTGGATGGCGTGCTGTCGTGCTCGACGCCGTCCTCATCTCGGTTGCCGCGCTCCTCGGCGTCTGGGCCGTCGCGCTCGTCGTGGCCGCTCTCATCGCCCGGCACGTGCTCGCCCGCCGCTTCGAGAAGACGGCCACCCACGATCCGCTCACCGGGCTTCCCAACCGGGCCCGGCTGTCGGCCGCCCTGAGCAAGGCCGGTGACGACGCGGCCCTGCTCATGATCGACCTGGACGGGTTCAAGGCGGTCAACGACACCCAGGGCCACCTCGCGGGCGACCGGTTGCTGGCCACGTTCGCCTCCCGGCTGCGCGACGCGGTCGCCCCGCTGGGTGCAAGGGCCGTCGCGGCCCGGCTCGGCGGCGACGAGTTCGCCGTGCTGGTCCGGCGGGTCGGCTGCGACGACGTGCAGTCGCTGGCCGCGACCATCATCCGGGCCGCCGCCGAACCGGTCGACCTGGACGGCCGCGCCGGCCGGGTGCGAGCGAGCATCGGCATCGCCCGGCGCGTCCCGAGCCGCCTCAAGAGCGAAGCCGAACCCGCGCCGGTCAAGCTCAAGAGGAAAGCCGGTCCGGTCGCGGGGCGCCTCAAGAGCGAAGCCGAACCCGCGCCGGTCAAGCTCAAGAGGAAAGCCGGTCCGGTCCCGGGCCGGCTCGGGAACGACGCCGGGGACGCCCCCGACCGGATGCTGCTGGAGGCCGACCTCGCTCTCTACGAGGCCAAGCGCCGCGGCAAGGGCCGGTTCCAGATCTTCGACGCCTCGCTCTCGGCCGCAGCCGAGGAGCAGCGGCGGCTTGAGGCCGAGCTCGGCGGGGCGCTCGCGGCGGGCGAGTTCGAGGTCGTCTACCAGCCGGTCGTCGATCTGCCCTCGGGGGCGAAGATCGGCGTCGAGGCGCTGCTCCGCTGGCATCACCCGCGGCTCGGCGTGCTCGAGAAGGAGGAGTTCGAGGCGGCCGCCGGCCCCTGCGGGGTGCTGGCCGAGGCCGAGGCCTGGCTGCTGCGGGAGGCCCTGGCCCGACAGCATGACTGGCGGATGGTCCAGCCCCGGTTCGGCCTGTTCGTCCATCTGTCGGCGCATTATCTGCGGGCGGGCACGATGGCGGACGACATCGGTCACCTGGCGCCGGGCGCGATGCTGGCGATCCGGATCTCCGACACGGCCAACCTGACCGAGCTGGTGCCGGCCATCCGGGAACTGCGGGAGCTCGGGGCGCTGGTCGCGCTGGACGGGTTCGGCACCGGGCGTTCGCCGCTCGGCCAGCTGCGCGAGCTTCCGGTCTCGGCGATCAAGCTCGACCGGGAGCTGCTGCGCGACCTCGACCGCAGCCCGGAGGCGCGGGCCCTGCTCGGCGCGGTGATCGCGCTGGTCGACAGCGTCGGCCTCGACTGCGTGGCGGGCGGCGTCGAGACCCCCGAGCAGGCCGGGCAACTGCGCCGGCTCGGCTGCCGCCGGGCCGTCAGCCCCCTCTTCGGACCGCCGGCGCCGGCCTCCGAGGTCAACCCGCGGCCGGCGATCGCGTACGCCTAGAGACCGCGCCTCCCGACCGCCACCGCCGTTTCCCGGGGGCGCCCGCGGGCACCGGCGGCGCTGTGTCACGCGAGCACGGCTTCGCCCGGCCGGCGGCGTTGTTTCAGGCCGGGACAGTCGAGTCGCGGATGACCAGGTTGGGTGGGTGCAGGTGGAGGCCGGGGGACGGGCGACCGTCGATCGCGTCGAGCAGGAGGCTCGCGGCGGCCCGGCCCAGGCCCTCGAGGTCCATGTCGACGCTGGTCAGCGGGGGCCGGGAGGCGAGCGTCATCACGTCCCAGTTGTCGAAGCCGGTCAGGGCCACGTCGGCCGGCACCCGGCGGCCGGCCTCGCGCAGCGCGTCGGCCGCGCCCCGGGCGATCTGGTCGCTGCCGCAGATCACCGCGTCGACGTCGTGGCCCTGGGCCAGCAGCATGCCGATGCCCTGCCGGCCCCAGGCCTCGCTCCACGACCCGTACAGCGGGGGCGTGACCAGCGGAATCCCCGCCGCGCGGACCCGGGCCGAGTGGTGGTGCTCGGGGCCGGTGATGACGGCGATCCGGTGGCGGCCCAGCGCGCTCAGGTGTGAGGCCACCAGCTGGGCGCCGCCGGCCTCGTCGGGCACCACCGAGCAGTCGCGGTCGTCGGCCGAGGCCAGGAACGCGTAGACCACCGGCACGCCCAGGTCGGTGCCGAGCGACGGCCTGGTGCCCGCGCGGCGCCCGGTGACCACGATGCCGTCGACCCGGCGGCCGAGCAGCACCTTGAGGTGGTGCCGTTCGCGGATCGGGTCGTCGCGGGCGTCGCACAGCAGGACCGACATCTGGCCGGCGCCGAGCGTGTCCTCGGCGCCGATGAGCAGCGGGATGCTGAACCGGCCGATCGTGTCGGTGGTGATCATGCCGACGGTGAAGGTGCGGCCGGCGTGCAGGCCGCGGGCGGCCGGGTTGGGCCGGAAGTCGAGCTGTTCGGCGGCCCGGCGCACCCGCTCGACGGTGCCGGCCCGCAGCGACCCGCGGCCGTTCAGCGCCTTGGAGGCGGTGCCGACCGAGACGCCGGCCAGCGCGGCGACGTCGCGGATGGTGACCGCGCGGGTCGGGGACATCCCAGCAACGTACCGGTTAGGAGAGCGGGATCCAGACCCGCATGGGCCCGGGGGCCCGGTTCGCCCAGAGGTAGTAGGGAATCAGCGGCACGGTGGCCGCGGCCTCGCCGCCCCGGACCCGGATGCGGGCGTCCAGCCGGACCGGGGCCGGGCCGGAGCCGACCGCGGCCGGAGGCTGGGACGGGTCGAGGATGAGGTCCTCGAAGACCTCGGCGGCGAGCGGCGCCGGCAGGTCGGCCTGTTCCAGGCAGTAGACCACCGGGCCGCGGGCCAGGGCGGCCGTGCCGCGCACCGCGTCGACCCGGGGGTGCGGGGTGACCAGCCGGGGCGGCATGGCCAGGGTCAGCTCGACGCGGTCACCGGCGCGCCAGGTGCGGGTCAGCCGCAGATAGCCCTCCTGGGCGCCGCTGCGGACCAGCGAGCCGTTGACCGTCAGCCGGGCGTCGGCGCACCAGGCGGGCACCCGCAGGGCCAGGGTCCACGGCCCTTCGGCCGGGTCGGTCACGCTGAGCGTGACGCTTTCGCTCCACGGGTACGCGGTTTCCACTCGAACGGTCTGGCCGCCGGCGGTGAACGTGCCCGGCGCGTACAGGTGGAGCTGGAGGCCCGCCGGGCCGCCGGTGGCGAGGTAGGTGTGCAGCGAAGCCATCAGGCGGGCGAGGTTGGGCGGGCAGCAGGCGCAGGAATACCAGCGGAGCCGCTGGGAGGGCGCGTCCTCCTCGGAGCCGTCGTGGCCGGTGCGCAACTGGAGTGGATTGGAATAGAAGAACGCGGTCCCGTCGGTGGCGGTGGACGCGGCGATTCCGTTGTAGAGCAGGCGTTCCATCTCGTCGGCGTACTTCGCCCGGCCGGTCGCGAGCAGCAGCCGCCACGCCCACTGGAACGATCCGATCGCCGCGCACGTCTCGGCGTAGGCCCGGTCCGGCGGCAGCTCGTACGGATCCCCGAACGCCTCGTCCCGGTGCCGCGACCCCTGCCCGCCGGTGATGTACGTGCGGCTGGACAGGGCCGAGTCCCAGAGCCGCTCGGCCACCCGCAGCAGGTCGTGGTCGCGGTTCTCGACCGCCACGTCGACCGCGCCGGCGAGCAGGTAGACCTGGCGCACGACGTGCCCGGCGACCTCGGGGGCGGCCCGCACCGGCACGTGGTCCTGGAAGTAGCGCGGGCCGAACCGGTCCGAGCCGAGGAACCCGTGGCCGCGCCGCTCGACGAAGCTGGTGGCGAGGTCGAGGTAGGGCCGGTGTCCGGTCACCCGGTACAGCTCGACCAGGGCGGTCTCGACCTCGGGATGGCCGTCGACGGCTTCGGCGGTGCTCGCCGCGTACCTCCGCACCAGGAGGTCGCCGAAGCGGCGCGCGACCGAAACGACCTGCTCGGCGGCGTGGGTGCCGGGGGCGCTCCGCGCCGCGGCGACCGCCGCCTGGATGAGATGGCCGGCGGTGTACATCTCGTGGCTGTAGTGCAGCTCGCTCCACTGCCGGTCGCGGTGGTCGGTCTGGTAGTACGAGTCGAGGTAGCCGTCGGGGTCCTGCGCCTTCTCGAGCAGCGCCGCGACGTCGGCCAGGAACGGGTTCTCCTCGCCGGTGCGGCCCAGCTCCCAGAACGCCGCCTCGAGCGTCTTGTGGACGTCCGTGTCGGCGAACCACATGCCGGCGAACGGGCCGTCGAAGTCGCCGGTCACCCGGCGCAGGTTGGCCAGGTTGCCGTGCTCGTCGAGCGCCTTGATCACGTGCGGGAGCGTCGCTTTCGCGTTGCGCTCCTGCCAGGCGCCGAGCAGGCCGTCCGGGTCGAGGCGCGCGGCCAGCGGGCGGAGTGCCGAGATCGCTTGTCCGGTGGGCATGGTGGGGCCGGATGCAGTCATGGATCGTGTTTCCTCAGTCTTTGACCGCGCCGGCGGTGACACCGGCGGCGACGTAACGCTGGGCCGCGATGAGCAGCAGCGTGGCCGGGATCGACGCGACGACCGCGGTGGCCATGATCGCGTTCCATTGCTGGTTGTTGTTGCCGATGTAGTGGTAGATGCCGAGCGTGATCGGCTGGTGCGCGCCGCCGCCGTCGAGCGTGGTGGCGAAGACGAAGTCGGACCATGCCCACAGGAACGCGAACAGGCTGACCGTGACCACGGCGTTGCGGCTGACCGGCAGGATCACCGAGACGAACGTGCGCCAGGTCGAGGCGCCGTCGATCATCGCCGCGCTGGTCAGCTCCGAGGGGATCCCGGACATGAACGCGGTGAAGATCAGGACGCCGAACGGGACCGCGATCGTCGAGTCGGCGAGGATCAGCCCGAGGGTCGAGTTGAGAACGCCGGCCTTGAGATAGATGGCGTAGAAGCCCATCGCCATGATGATCGCCGGGATCATCTGGGCGATCAGCAGGATGAAGCTGAGCACGCCGCCGCCCCGGGGCCGCAGCTTGGCGAGCGAATAGCCGGCCGGGGCGGACAGCACGACCGTGAGCACCACCGTGCCGAGGCCGATCAGCAGGCTCGTGCCGAGGTAGGGCATCTGCTGGTGGAGGACGGCCCGGTAGCCCTCGAGCGTCCCGTGGTAGGGGAACAGGTGCGGGGGATCGGCGCGCATGTCGGTGTCCCGGGTGAAGGACACGTTGACCATCCAGTAGACCGGGAACAGCATGATCGCGGTCAGGATGAGGCCGATGACGGTTTTGACGCGGCGGCTCATGCGTTCTGCCTCCGCTGGATCCGGATGTACAGGAGGCCGAAGATCAGGGCCATCACGATCAGCAGGTTGCCGACGGCGGCGCCGGGTCCGAAGCTCGGCAGCAGATTGCCGAAGGACAGGCGGTACGACCAGGTGGCGAACGTCGTCGACGAGTCGACCGGCCCGCCCCGGGTCATGATCCAGATGATGTCGAAGACCTTGAGGGTGTAGACGAGGCCGAGCAGGATCGTGATCGCGGAGACCGGCCGGAGCAGCGGAAAAGTGATCCGCCAGAAGGTCTTCCAGCCGGTCGCGCCGTCGAGGGCGGCCGCCTCGTAGAGATCGGTGGGTATGGCCTGCAGTCCGCTGTAGAGGACCACCAGGTTGAACGGGATGCCGATCCAGATGTTGGCGATGATCACGCTCACGAGCGACCAGGTCGGGCTGGTGAGCCAGTTCTCGCGGAGTGGGCCGAGGACCCAGTTGACCACGCCGGAGTCGCTGTTGAGCATCCACGACCAGGTGGAGGCGCTGACGATCAGCGGGAGCAGCCAGGGGACCAGGAAGAGCGCCCGCAGTGTGGCCGACAGCCGGAAGTTCTGCCGGAAGAAGACCGCGAGCGCCATCCCGATCGAGAACTGGAAGACCAGCGAGAGAAGCGTGAACAGGATCGTGTGGGTCAGGGCCGGTCCGAACGCCGGATCGTTGAGGACGGTCTTGTAGTTGTCGAGACCACTGAAGGGCGCGCCGCCCCGGACGAAGGAGCGGACCGTGTAGTGCCGCAGGCTGAGGTCGAGGTTGCGGTAGAGCGGGTAGGCGTAGAAGGCGACCAGGTAGATCACGACCGGGGCCAGGAAGGCCCAGGCGGCCCATTGGCGGCGCGCTGTCTTCACTTCGTTGCCGCGGCGGCGGTCTGCTGGGCGCCGCTGAGCGCATCCTGCGGCGACTTGCTCCCCGACAGTGCCGCCTGGAACGCGGTCCACATCGGCTCGGAGATCTTCGGATACTTCGTGCCGAGGTTGTCGCTCGTGCGGCCCTTCGCCGCCTTCACCGCGTCCACCCAGACCTTCAGCTCGGGCGTCGCCGCGACCTGCTTGGCCTGCACCGCGTCGGTCGCCGCGATGTAGGAGAGCGTCGTGTCCGTCGTGTAGGCGTTGTCCGCGCTGGTCAGGCACCCGATGATCTTCTGGGAGACGTCGTAGCGCTTGGTGTCGTCCTGGACCGGCGAGGTCACGAACTCGCCGCCGGTCGGGGCCGGGGCGGTGCCTCCCGCCTGCGACGGGATGGGGATGATCCCGTACGCGAAGCCGGTCTTCTTGGCGTTGGCCAGCTGCCAGGTGCCGTTCTCACTGAACGCGAAGTTCCCGGTCGCGAACTCCTGCCAGCTCGTGGTCTGGGTGTTGTTGAGCACCGAGTTGGGTGCGTACCCCTGCTTGAGCCAGTCCGTCCAGAGCGTGAGCGCCTGCACGCCCTGGGCCGAGTCGAGCTTGGTCAGGTCGGCGCCGGCGCCCCAGAACCAGGGCAGGAACTGGAAGCTGCCCTCCTCGGTGCCGATCGCCGAGAACGTGATGCCCTTCTTGCCGGCCGCCTTCACCTTCCGCAGCGCGGCGGTCAGGGTCGTCCAGTCCTTGATGCCGGCGGGGTCGACGCCGGCCTTGGTCAGCAGGTCCTTGTTGTAGTAGAGCGCGAGCGTGTTCGCGCCGATCGGGACGCCGTAGGTCTTGCCGTCCTGCTGGCCGGCGGCGAGCAGGTTGGGTTCGATGCCGGTGGTGTTCGAGGCCGGGTTCAGCACGCCGGCCTCGGCGAGCGTCGAGACGACCGGGTTGTCGACGATCAGCACGTCGGGGGAGTTGCCCTGCTGGGCGGCGAGCAGGGCCTTGGTGGTCAGGTCGGTGGTGTCGTAGCCGGTGCGCTTGACGGTGACCCCGGCGTCGGTGCCGCACTTCTGCAGCAGCTTCACCCAGTCCGAGCTGTCGTCGAACTGCGGGTAGGGGTCCCAGATCGCGTAGGTCTTGTCGTCGGCTGAGCCGGTGCTGGAGCCGGAAGAGGAGGAGCAGGCGGTGGCGAGGCCGGCGGCAAGGAGGAGGACGGCCGCGAGGCGAAGAGGAGCAGTCATGTCGGTTCCCCTTGAGGAGGAAAATCAGGAAAACGATTGCCGTCACGCTAGGGAGGCTCTTGTGCCGCTGTCAAGAGCAAGTTACGGTTCGTCGGAAACCAAGGAGGAAACGCTGAACGGACGAGAACGCGCGGCCACGATCAGCGAGGTGGCCGCCCTCGCGGGAGTCTCCACCGGCACGGCGTCCAAGGCCCTCAACGGCCGCGGCTCGCTGCGCGCCGAGACCGTCGCCCGCGTCCAGCAGGCGGCCGACCAGCTCGGCTTCGTCGCCAACGCGGCCGCCCGCAGCCTCCAGACCGGCCGCACCTACACGGTCGGGATGATCACCACCGACAGCATCGGCCGGTTCAGCATCCCGCTGCTCATCGGCGCCGAGGACGCGCTCGGGGCCGGGCAGGTCTCGGTGTTCCTCTGCGACGCCCGCGACGACCCGATCCGCGAGCAGTACTACCTGCGTACCCTCCTCGGCCGCAAGGTCGACGGCCTGATCGTGACCGGCCGCCGCACCCAGGCCCGGCCGCCGATCGGCGCCGGCCTGCCGGTGCCGGTGGTCTACGCGTTCATCAGCTCGGCCGACCCGCGCGACTGCTCGGTCGTGCCCGACGAGGCCGACGGCACCCGGCGCGCGATCCGCCACCTGCAGGCCATCGGCCGGCAGAAGATCGCCCACGTCACCGGCCCCGAACACCACCACTCGGCCCGGGTGCGGGCGGCGGCCGCCGCCGAGTGCGCCGACCTGGCCGCCCCCACCCTGTACGGCGAGTGGAGCGAGGCCTGGGGCCGTCAGGCGGCCGGCATCCTGCTCTCGACCGGGGCCGACTTCGACGCCGTCTTCTGCGGGAGCGACCAGATCGCGCGCGGCCTGGCCGAGGCGCTGCGCGAGGCGGGCCGGGAGATCCCCCGCGACGTGGCCCTGGTCGGCTTCGACAACTGGGACGTCATGGTCGACGGCTGCCGCCCGGCCCTGACCAGCATCGACATGGACCTGGAGGGCATCGGGCGGTCGGCCGCCGAGCTGCTGCTGGCCGCGATCAACGGCGACGACGTGGGCGGTCAGCGTGCCCGCCCGTGCCGCCTGGTACCGCGGGCCTCGACCGCCGTCCCGCCGTTCGGCGGGTAGATTCCGCCGGTTGGCGCTCGTCCCGGCCCGGAGCGAGGCGGATCCTGGTCGGTGACGGCGATCACAGGCCGGTGCGCTGGTGGTCCGCCCGAAGCGGCGGTCACGGGCCGGTGCGCTGGTGGTGGCCCGCCCGAAGCGGCGGTCACGGGCCGGTGCGCTGGTTGTCCGCCCCAAGCGGCGGTCACCGGCCGGCGTTCTGGTCGTCCGCCTGACGCCGTCGCACGACCCGCCCCGAGCGAAGGACCAGACCCCGATGACCCACCCGCCCGTCCCCTTCGACCCCGAACTCGCCGCCGCCCTCAGCGCGCTCGGCGACCAGGTCCCCACCACGATCACCCCCGAGATGATCGCCCTCGCCCGCGACAACGCGAGCGGCGTGATGGCCCCACCTAGCGACGAGGAGATCAGCCTGGGCGGCACCTACGCGGTCACCGAGCGCACGGTACCCGGCCCGGCCGGTGACCCCGACATCTCGCTGCTCATCTGCACTCCGGTCGGCGCCGACGGGCCCCGCCCGGCGATCTACCACACGCACGGCGGCGGGATGATCCTCGGCGACAACCGCAGCGGCATCGTCGACGTCGTCGAGACCGCATCCCGCTACCAGGCCGTGGTCGTCTCGGTCGAATACCGGCTCGCCCCCGAGGCCCCGCACCCCGGCCCGATCGAGGACGTCTACGCCGGCCTCGCCTGGACGGCCGAGAACGCGGGCGAACTCGGCATCGACCCCGACCGCATCGTCATCCTCGGTGGCAGCGCGGGCGGCGGCCTCACCGCGGCGCTCGGCCTGCTCGCCCGCGACCGCGGCGGACCGGCCGTCTTCGGCCAGATGCTGATGTGCCCGATGCTCGACGACCGCAACGACACGGTCTCCTCGGTCCAGATGACCGGCCGCGGCGTCTGGGACCACACCGCCAACGCGACCGGCTGGGGTGCCCTGCTCGGCGACGCGGCCGGCGGGCCCGACGTCTCGCCGTACGCCGCGCCGGCCCGGGCGACCGACCTGTCCGGGCTGCCACCGACGTTCGTCGACGTCGGCTCGGCCGAGACCTTCCGCGACGAGGACGTCGCCTACGCCACCGGCATCTGGCAGGCCGGCGGCCGCGCCGAGCTGCACGTCTGGCCGGGCGGCTACCACGGTTTCGACGCGTTCGCGCCGACCGCCGCGGTCAGCCAGGACGCCAAGGCGGCCCGAATCCACTGGCTGGACCGTCTCCTCGCCTAGCTTGAGCTTTAACCTGAGGCTGGGTGACATCGACCCCGGCTGATCATGGGGACAGCCCTTGATTGATCATTCCTCTTGTCTAGGGAAGAAGATCAAAACCAAGGGCTGTCTGGGTGGTCAGTGTGCATGATGTCGATCCGGCTGAGACGCTCGGGCGGTTGGTGGGATTCCGACGTGAGCTCCACCGCTGTTTGACAGCCCGCTCGGACGCGTTGTTCGAGCTGGTGGACGCGCTGTTGTGCGGGGATGCTCCGGTGCGGTCGCTGGTCGAGTTGTCGCTGGCCGGTGAGCACCGGCGCGGTCACGGCTCGTTGTATGCGGCGTTGAACCGGGGCCGCATCGACGTCGAAGCCCTCAAGACCTCGGTCGCCGCCGTGGCGGTGCCGCGGGCCGCGGACGGGCGGATCGTTCTGGCGGTGGACGTGACGTGCTGGCTGCGCCCGGAAGCCCACACCAGCGCGCAGCGGGTGCTGTGTCACACCTACGGGCGCGGCAAGGACACTCATATGGGCGTGCCGGGCTGGCCGTATTCACTGGTCACGGCCCTGGAAACGGGGTCGTAGCTCGTGGACCGCGCCGCTGGACGTGCGCCGGCTGGTGCCCGGTGACGACACGGCCACGGTCACCGCCGCCCAGCTCCGCGAGGTCGTTGAACGACTCATCGCGGCTGGGCAGTGGCGGCCGGGCGATAAGGACATCTGGATCGTCGCGGACGCCGGCTACGACGGTCCGCGGCTGGCGTTCCTGCTCGACGGTCTGCCGGTCCAGATGCTGGTGCGGATGCGCTCGGACCGGGTCCTGCGCCGCCGGGCACCACGAGAACGAGCCGGTAACGGCCGGCCGCCCCGGCACGGGGGCGAGTTCGTGTTCGGCGACCCGGGCAGCTGGGGCGAACCTGACGCCTTCACGAGCCTGTCAAGATTTTTGTGTAAGTGATCTTATGGATTTGGTTAGTTGATGTAGGGCCCGATGCGGTCGGGGTAGTGCAGGGCGAGAGCACCGAGGGCTTGCCGCCAGCCGATGACGGTGGCGCCTTCGACGAGCCGGCCTTGTGCCCGGCGTTCGGCGGCGGGTAGGCCTTTCTCCTTGGCGCGGGCCCGGGCGCGTTTGTCTTCGATGTCGCGGATGGCGAGCCAGAGCAGCTTGATCGCGGCGTCGTCGGACGGAAAATGCCCGCGGTTTTTGATGACCTTGCGCAGCTGGTAGTTCAAGGATTCGATCGCGTTGGTCGTATAAATGATCTTCCGGAGTTCGGGTGGGAAGGCCAGGAACGGGATGAACCGTTCCCACGCGGCGGTCCAGGTCGCGACCGTGGCCGGGTATTTACGGCCCAGCGCTGACTCGGTGAACGCGAGCAGTTCGGTCTGGGCGACCTCGGCGGTCGGCGCCGTGTAGATCGGCTTCAACGCGGCGGCGACCTTCTTGCGGTCGGTGTAGGAGACGAACCGCATCGCGGCCCGGATCAGGTGCACGGTGCAGGTCTGCACCGTCGAAGCCGGCCAGGTCGCCTCGATCGCCTCGGGGAAGCCGGTCAGCCCGTCGCAGCAGACGATCAGCGTGTCGCGGATCCCACGGTTACGTAGTTCGGCGCACACCCCGGCCCAGAACTTCGCGCCTTCGGTGGCCTGGACCCAGATCCCCAGGACGTGTTTCACCCCGTCCAGATCGACGCCGACGGCGAGGTGCGCGGCCCGGTTCTTCACCGTGTGCCCGTCACGGACCTTCACCACCAGCGCGTCGAGGTAGATGATCGGGTAGATCTCCTCCAGGGGCCGGGCCTGCCAGGCTTTGACCTCCTCCAGCACCGCGTCGGTGATCTTCGAGATCGTGTCGTGCGACAGTTCGGTTCCCAGGGTGCGGGCCAGGTGATGGCCGATATCGCGGACGGTCATCCCGCCCGCATACAAGGAGATGATCATCTCGTCGAGGCCGCCGGTGCGGCGAGCTCCTTTCGGAACCAGCCGGGGCTCGAACGAACCCGCCCGATCGCGGGGCACCGCCAAATCGACGTCGCCGACCTCGGTCGCGACCGTCTTCGGGCTGTGGCCGTTACGCGAGTTCGGGCTGCCCCGTCCGGCCGGATCGCCTTTCTCATAGCCCAAATGCCCGCTCAACTCGGCCGCCAGACCGCGCTCGAGGACGGCTTTGACCAACTCGGGCAGCACGCCGCCGTCACCGGTCAACGCGAGACCCTCGGCGTCGACTCGGCCCATGAGCTCGTCGAGCAAACCAGCCGAGATCATGTCATTGACCGTCTGCCGCGCCGGCGAGAACTCACCACCGGACGAACGTGGATCATCAGTCATGGTCACGTGTGTACTCCTCAACTCAAGAGTCGATCACGTACACAAACCATCTGACATGCCCGCCTTCACGGTCACCGACACCTGAGCTTCCCCCAGTTTTCCGGACACCTGAGGTGAGGTGGATGACGGCTTCCAGGAAGGATGTCGTGTCATGCCTGCTCCTCACCCTGTCGAG
>NZ_JBFBAD010000190.1:0-16158 GCF_040682075.1 Actinoplanes sp. NPDC051411
AACCACCACAACCACCAGATAGAACTACACCCCGAGGGCCACCACCTGGGGAATTACCTGAGCCAGACCCCGGAGAATTCCGTGAGCGCTGACAGGCGCTGCGTCGCATCCAGGAGCAGATCGCCGCGGCCGCCTGGCCGGTGTTCAACGTCTCCCAGCGCTTCAGGGACGCGGTGACCAGCAGCTCGAACTGGCTCATGGGCGCGTTCCGGCACACACGGGAATGGGCCTCGGGCTTCATGACCTACCAGGCGAAACTGCGGCAGCAGGTCAGCTCGATGTTTGGTTGCTGGAAATGGGAGCTGCCCGACCTCGCCGAGGCCGTCCGGCCGATCGCGGACGGCTTCGTGACGGTCGTCCGCGACATCAGTTGGCTTGACTGGTCGGCGGTGACCGAGGTGCTCTTCGCGCTGACCGTCCGCGCGGTCTTCTGGGCGGCCGTCCGGGCCCGCGAGGCGATCCTCGACGAGGAGGAGAACAGCAAGGAGGTTGTCCGCGAGTTCATGTTCGAGGTCCTGTATCTCTTCCCGAAAGGCCAGCCGCACATCGAGGCCGCGAAGGAGGCGCTGCTCGAGGACGCCTGGATGAAGGCCGAGCCGGAGAATGTGAAGGAGGTGCTGCTCAAGCGGATCAGGGAGCTCCACCGCAACCACCGGCCGATCAGCGAAACCGAGCTCGGGCATCGCCGCATCGTGTCTCTGAACACGCCGTTGGGCCAGGCCGACAGCGACTTAGTCCTCACCCTGGCCGAGGCGTTGCCCGACCCGGGCTCCGTCGAGGACCTCGTGCTCAGCTTGCCCGAGTTCCGTGACCCGCGCATCGACCGTGTCCTCGCCAGGCTCAAGCCCGGCGAGCGGGAAGTTGCTGACCTTTACGCAGTTCACGACGGCATGACCTGGGATCTGGCCGCAAAGGCCGCCGGACACCCGCCGGCCTTCGGCGAACGCGTCCGCAGGAAGTTGGACCGGTTGGGCAAAGACTTCACCAGCCGACAGGCTGGCGAACTCCACATCCCCACCACGACGAGGCCGAGGACCAGGGCGGCATTCGCCTGAGCCCCTCCCGCCTGCGGCGGATTACGCTGCTCGCGACCCGCGAACGGTCGCGAGCGGCGCCCTCAGACTTCTCCCGCTCGTTCTTTCCGGAGGTTCTCCATGCCCGCGAACGCGGACGGCTCCCGCACGCCCAAAAACCGCAACACGACCCCGAACAACCAACTCGACCCGCGCATCAACCGCAAGGTCAAGGTTGCCGCTGGCGGTGGCTTCGGGACTCTGCTGGCCTCCTCGCTCACACAGATGCTCGGCCTGGTCCCGCCCGGCCTCGAGACCAAGTTCCACGGAGGCCTCGCCTTGGTCGCCGCGACCGGGCTGCTCTACTTGGCGCTGCCCCGCAAGGCCAAGATCACCCTGGAATGGGAACGCTGATCACAGACCGTGACGGGAACCCGAGTCATGAGCCAGCACCCAGTTGGTCCGGAAAAGTTCGCGGCTACGCTGTGACGGGGCCGGGAGCGCGCCACCCAGCAATGTGCTCCCGGCCCGTGCGTGTCGCGTTGCCTTGATTCTGTATCCGCTTGTGGCGCAGTTATCGCGCGTCGGTCAGGACCCGGTCCCTCTCGTTGGGTGTCCGGTTTACCGGTGTGGCGTAGTCCGGAGTTCAGGACGAGTCGACAGGGTGCGGACGGCTTGGCGGTGGGCGAGTTGATTGCGGAGCTGCTCGTTCTCGTCGGCCAGCTCAGCAGCGCGCAGTGCGAGGGTTTGGATGTGGTTGGCGTAGCTGGTGATGGTCTGCTCGAGTAGCCGGACGGCTTCGGCGTGGCGCCGGGCCGCGGTGCCGGTCTCAGCCTGCTGCGTCCTGAGTTGTTCGCGGAGCCGGATCAGTTCTGGTTGGTGGCCCTCCTGGTTCGCTCGGCTTTGCGTGAATCGGGCGCGGATGAAAGGGCTGCGGTAGAACGAGTCTCGTCCGACGCCGGCTTCGAGGCAGAGATTTGCGACGGTCAGGCGGCCGTCGGTGCGGGCGGGCTGACCGGTGAGCAGGCGTGTTAGTGCCTCGTCGAGCCGTTGCTGTGTCTCGCTGGTGGTCATGATGTTCGTTTCGGTTCGAGTTCGGCGATGAGGGTGTCGAGTTCGGCGAGGTGGGTGCGGATAGCTTGGCGTTGTAGTGGTGGGATCTGCTCGGCCCGTCGCCGGCATTCTTGGTCGAGCTGGTGGGCCTGGTCTCGGGCTGCGGTGAGCCGGCCGAGGTGCACGGTGGAGCGGCGGGCGTTGGAGCAACGCAGGCAGGCGGTGTGCTGCGGCACCGGCGGCCCCGGGGTGGTGGCCCGTTTGAGGCAGATCGCGGTGGCCGGGGTGAAGAAGCAGTCGTTGAGCACGCCGGGGTGAAGTGTGGTGCCCAGATGTCGGAGCATGGCTCGCAGCCGGGCCGGTTCGGCGACGGTGCCGGGGAGGTCGCCGAGTTCGACACGGATCCGGTCGAACTCGGCGTTGATGCGGGCGGCCGCGCCGCCGCCAGCGGAGGCTCCGTCGTTCCAGTCGCGGTAGAGGTCTTCGACGTAGTCGAGCTGGGCGATGGTTTGCTCGGCGGCGACTTCGGCGGCGAATCCGGAGTCGGTGGTGCCGGCGTAGCCTTCGAACATGGTGATCTTGGCGTGCTTGTATTGGCGGGCGCCGGCCACGACGCCGAACGGCTGGTGGGCCAGGTGCCAGGCCAGGGTGCGGCGGAATTGTCGGGTGGTGAAGGCCCAGGGCTGTTCGCCGTCGTGAGGGATGAACGGCTCGCCAAGGGTGCCGAATAGCGTGTTGAGGTGGTCGCGGAACTCGTTGATCCGCGCTCCTGGGTGGCCCATCAGCGTGCCGTGGTGCGCGAACAGGTGTTCGGGATCGTTGTTGATCTCGGTGAGGATCCCGATCGCTTGGTGCACGACGTCGAGTACGACCCATTCGGCAGGGTCGCCGTGTAGCCGGCGGTCTTTGAATACTCGTCCTCGTATCTTGTGCCGGGTTCGCCCGTCGGGTCCTGTGCCGGTGATGGCGCAGTCGCGGGTCAGTTCTCGGACTACTGGTGGAGTGCACATATTCCGGGTGTGCGGTATCCCCTGACAATCACCACTGCGGGCCCGGCCGACTCGATCGGTCCCGCAGTGGCTGCTGTCAGATGGACGTCAGGTGTTCGAGGATCTCGGCGGTGATGGCTCTGGCTATGCCGGCGATGAGGCCGGCGATGGCGGCGAGGGTGATCTTTTCCCGCCAGTTCTTCTCGGTCGGTTGAGGCGCCATCCTGTGCTCCCGTCACGGGTTCGGGCGGGAGGAGCCGGCCGGTTCTCCCTGGGGACGCCTCCGAGGAAATCCCCTGGTCGGCTGGTTCGGCACCGGGTTGGAAGGAAGCCGAACAGGCCGGAGGTACACCGGGCGAGTGACCAGGACGACCGTCTGCAGATTGGCGGCGCTCTACGCTGGTTCGGTGGTGTTCGGCGCATGTCTGCCGAACAGATGGGAGGTCACGGTGAGCGGCGACCCAGCAGCCGGCGCAGCAGGGACGGTCGATCCGGTGACGGTGCGCACCCTGGCCGAGCTCGCTGGAGCGTTCCAAGGGCTTCGCGGTTCGCGCTCGTACGCGGATCTCGACAAGGCGGTTAACCCGAACGGGAACAGGAAGGGGCGACGGGTCCTGCCGCCAGCAACGTTGAACAACGTGCTTCACGGCAGGTCCGTGCCCAGGCGGGAGACGGTGGATACATTCCTGACTGCGTGTGGCCTGGACGCGGACGCTCAGCAACCCTGGCTTGCGGCGTGGGAACGTGTCGCCACCGCGCACCTGCGTCGACCGGCCGGAGCGATGCGAGTGCGGCAGGCCAGGCCACGTCTACTCGGCGTGCACGCCTCCATCCAAGTCTCCGGCACAATCGGGGAACTACCACCGTACGTGCCGCGGGACCTCGACGCCGACCTGCGTGCCAGCCTCACCGCCGCGTCGGTGGACGGCGGATTCGTGCTACTCGTCGGTGGGTCGTCCGCCGGCAAGACAAGAGCCCTGTTCGAGGCCGTCAAGGTGGTCCTGCCGGAATGGTGGCTGGTCAAGGTCGATGCCGTCGGGCCGACGGTGCGGGAACTTCGATCCGCGCGCCCACCGCGCACCGTCGTGTGGATGGACGAACTCCAGCACTACCTCAACGGTCGGGAACGGCTCACATCCGGCGATGCCTTCTCCTTGATCGGTTGCGGCATGGTCCTGGTCGCCACGCTTTGGCCGGATGAGTACCTTCGCCGCGCTACTCCCCGAGCACCCAATGACGAATCCGATCCTTACGCAGACGACCGAGCCCTCCTCGGGCTAGCTCGGGTCCTGGACGTTCCCGGGGACTTTTCGGTAGCCGAGCGCCAGCGCGCGGTGGAGCTCGCCAGCGACGGGCGGATCCAGACCGCACTGGATACACCGGACGCCGGATTCACCCAGGTGCTAGCCGCCGGGCCGCAGCTGATCCGGCAATGGCAGTCCGCCCCGCCCAAGGACGCCTTCGGCAAGGCGGTGATCACGGCCGCGCTCGATGCGCGCCGAGTGGGGTCGGCGGCACCGCTGACCCGCGCGTATCTCGAGTCAGCGGCCCCGGCCTATCTCAACGACCGGGAGCGGGCGACCGCGCCCGACGACTGGCTCGACCAGGCCCTGGCCTACGCCTGCGCCCTGCTGAGCGGAGCGACGTCGGCATTGTCCCCGGTCGCAGGCGGCATGGGCCGGACAATCGGCTACACGGTGGCCGACTATCTGCACCAGTACGGCCGGCAGGTCCGCCGCTGCGAGCCGATCCCGGACGACGTGTGGCTGGCCCTCGTCGACCACCACGCTTCGTCCGACTCACTTAGGCTCGCCGACAACGCCGAACGGCGGCTGTGTATCCGCCGCGCGGAAAGCTTCTTCCGTTGCGCGCTCGCGGCCGGTGAGACGGTCGCCGGGCAACCGCTGGCTCGCCTGCTCGCCGGTGATGGACAAGTCGACGAGGCGCTCGCTGCACTGCGGCCCTCGGCCGACGCCGGAGAATACGGCGCATCACGTGCTTTAGCGGAACTCTTGGCGGAGCACGGTCACATTGAAGAACTAAGATCCCGGGCTGACGTCGGAGATTGGTCGGCGGCGGAGGTCTACGCCAAATACCTTGCCGAGCAGGGCTTGATCGACGAACTGCGGGCCCGCGCCGACGACGACGGTTGGCCGGCCACGGATCAGCTCTGCTATTGGCTCGCCGCCAATGGCCACCTCGAAGAACTCAGGGCCCGGGCACACGCAGCGGACCTGCAGCCGGTCGACGAGGAGACCGGCGATAAATACGCCAACGAGGCCGCCGAGTGGCTGGCGCAGGGGCTCGCCGTTGCGGGCCGCGTCGCCGAGTTGCGGGCACGGACGGAAGACGGCGACGAGGACGCAGCCGAAATGCTGGCCGAAGTACTCGCCGACCAGGGGTTTCCGGACGACGCGCTCGTCGTGTTGCGCGCGCAGGTCGACGGCGGCAACGCCTACCTAGAACGAACACTCGCCGATTTACTGGCCGCGCAGGGTCACGGCGAGGAACTTCTCGCCCGGGCCGACGCCGGGGATGCCGAATGCGCCCGCGCGCTGGCGGGGCTGCTTGCCGCGCAGGGGGACGCGGACACGCTGCGCGCGCGGGCCGGCCGGGGTGACCGGCCTGCTGCTGAGCGACTCGCCGGGCTGCTCGCTGATCAGGGCCACGTTGACGAGGCGATCGCGATGCTCCGGGCCCGCGCCGAGGGCCATGACCGAGTCTCCGATTATGAAATGGCCTGCCTGCTCGCGCGGCATGGGCGGGTGGACGAGCTGCGGCATCGCGCGGACTCCGGTGATGCATGCGCCGCAGAGGAGCTTGTCAAGCTCCTGGTCGCGCAGCGTCGGGTCGTGGAGCTCGAAGCCGAGGTGCGGGCTGGCACCCCAACTGCGGCTCGGGCGTTCAGGGCTAACTAGTGATAGGGACGCCGCCGTCCGGCTCGTCACGGTCAGTGGTGAACCTCGTGTTCGGCAGGGGGTTCACCACTGAAAGATCAATCAACTCCGGTTTAGCGCTTCTTCTTCGCCAAGCACGGCGGCAGACTGCGGTCGGGGCTCGCTGGCCGGGGCGGATCGGAGGGCGAGGTAGTCGGTCCAGTCTCGTCGGGCGTAGGTGACCCAGCGGACTGCGGTGTTGACGTGGAGGCCGAGGAGGTCGGCGAGGATCGCGGCGGGCAGGTCGGCGGCGAGCGCGGCGAGGGCTCCGTTGCGGGCGGGTCGGACGGTGATGCCGTGCCGGTTGAGCAGGTTGGTGAGGCTGTGCCCGTCGATGGGTTGTCCGGGAACCCTGCCGGGGAACAGCCATCGGGGTGTGTTCGGGCCGTGCGGGATCATGAGCGGTGTTGGAGGCCGGGAGGCCAGGTTTCGCAGGAGGACGCCCAGGCGCGGTGGTAGCAGGATGGGGTGCCGGCCGACCGTCAGGTAGGTGTTGCCTCCTTGCTCGGTGAGCTGGTCGGCGGTGAGGTGCCGGAGGTGTTGGGCTTGCAGGGCGAACAGGAGGATGAGCGCTCCGGCCGCCCGGGCTTGGATCGGGAGGGTTTCGTCGGCCAGGCAGCGGTGCAACAGTTGCCAGCGTTGATCGTCGTCGAGGAACTCGGCGGGTTCCTGGCGCGGGATGGCCGGGACGGTGAGCCGGCGGCTGAGGCCACGGTCAGCGGTCCAGCCGAGGAAGTAGCGTACGCCGTTGCGGCGCTGGGTCTTCTTCTCGTCGAGCCATCGATCGAGGTCGTCCTGACGTAGGTCCGCCAGGGTTGTTTCTTCGGCGTCGATCCAGGCCAGCAGGTCGAGAGCGACCAGGATCCGGCGGCGTAGGCCGCGGCCGGCGGTGGTGGGAGTCGCGCGTCCGCTGGCGCGGTGGCGGGCCCGGCGCAGCAGGTGCCAGTGCAGGAACGGGCGGATGAGGTTGGCGTGCTCGACCGGCTTGTCGAGCAGGTGGTGTTCCAGCCAGGCGGGGACGCGTTCGAGGTCTTCGTGTCGTTCGGGCAGGACACCGGTTTGCACCATCATTTGGCGCAGGTGTTGAAGGGCGGCGCCGGGCGGTAGGTCGTCGAGCAGGTCGTGGCTGATCTCGCGGCCCTGTGCGACGAGTTCGGCCAGGAGCTTGGCGTTCGGGTGTTCGTGAACCCACTGGATGGTCTTGAACGGGGTGCGGGTGCTGGTGAGGCGGTCCGCGAACGGCTGGAGTTGCGCGGGGATGGTGCCGTCGGGTCCGGCGAGCAGGTTATGGACCCTGTCGGCGAGTACGCAGTGGGCGCAGCGGCCACGGCCGTAGGGGTTGCCGGAGCGTCCGCACTGGCGGCAGCGGTAGTCGACGTTGTGCCCGGCGCAGGGGCCGCAGAGCCCAGCGCCGTGCGGGTCGTGGGCGATGAGCGGGTGGAGTTCGTGGCAGCGGGAACACTCGGCGGGGGAACGGACGACGGCGGTGTAGCAGCTTTGGCAGACTGGCCCGTTCGGCCAGTAGGTCATCACGGGCTTGTCGCGCCGGCAGCGAGTACAGGTGACGCGAGGTCGCTCGTCGCGGGCGTAGCAGCTGTGGCAGATCGGCTCGCCGGCGACGACCCCCTGGCAGGGCCGTAGCCGCTGGCAGCGTGAACAGATCCGCTCCGGTCCGCGATAGCAGCCGTCGCAGAGATCAGGCTGATCGCCGTGGGCGTTGCGCGCGATTCTTCCCAGGCGTCCGCAGCGACCGCAGGTCCGGCGAGGACGCCGATGCCGGGAGTAGCAAAGGTGGCAGTAGGCGCCGTGCTCGTCGAGCAGTGCCGCCGGAGCGGTCTTTCCGCAGGACACGCAGGTGTGCAGGGGCCGTTTCCAGCAGACCCGGCAGAGCGCCCCGCCGTCGGGTAGCCGTTGCGCTGGGCAGCGCAGCTTGCCGCACTCGCGGCACGCTTCGACGACCTCGGGGTCGACGCGGTAGCAGGCGTCGCAGATGCCGCCCTCCGGCCGTTTGGCGACGATCTTCGTGTCGGCGGTGCCGCAGCGGGCGCACGTTGCCTTGCGGTCTCGTCCGTCGCAGGTCCCGCAGATCCTGCCCTCGGCCCGGAGCTGCCGCAGGTCGAGGTGGATCTTGCCGCAGCGGGCGCAGCCTGGCCGGACAACGGGGTGCCCCGCGTCGTGCAAGACGTGGGTCAGGCGGATCAGGACCGGCGGACAGTGGGAGCTGCCCGAGGTGAGCGTGTCGGGATGAGCGGCCAGGTGGTCGGCGAGTTCCTCCAGGAACCGTGCGGCGCTGCGGATCGTGGTTGGGACCGCGACGTCCAGCGCTGCGGTGGCAGCGTCTCTGCTCATGCCCGGCAGCGCCGTGGTGATCTGGATGGCCGCCGCGCTCATCGCAGCAGTCATGCGGGCGGCCTGCCGGGCGAGGCGGGCCGCGGTGGACGGGGCGGTCATAGCCCTTCGGGTTTCCGGATCAAGGTACGCCGGACCGCCGGCGTCGGCCCGGACGTCTCCCCAGCGGCCTTGCGGACCTCGGCGTTGACGGTCTCGACCTCGATGAGGTCGTTCGGGGTGCAGTCGAGGATGTCGCAGAGCGCGGCGAGGGTGTCCATCGAGAGCCGTTGGGGTGGCTGGGTGACCAGCCTAAATACCTGCTCGCGGGATAGGTGGATGCCGCGTTCGGCGAGCGGCGGTCCCAGGTCGGTGGTCTGGAACATGTCGCGGGTGGCCATGAGCTTGCGTAGGTTCCAGCGGATCCCCATCTTCTTGATCATGGCTTCTCCCAGAGTCCCGTGTGGCGGGCGGTGAGCTTGCTTTTCAGTAGCCGGTTGCGGTACTCGTCCGACACTCCGGTGTAGATCGCCGTGGTCGCTGCGACCTTGTGACCTGCCTGGTCTTGAACGAATCGCTCCGGGTAGTTGAACTCCACTAGATGCGTGATCATCGAGTGGCGCAGGCTGTGCAGGTCCAACTCGTTGGGAAGCCCGGCGGCCTGACGGACGTTCTCGAACGCCTCGTTCGCGCTGCGCTTGGAGAGTCGGCCGCGCCGTTCGGTCACCCAGAACGCCGGGTGCTGGCCGACCTCGAACCGGGGCCGGACCTCGGTGAGATAGTGCTCGAGCACCTCGACGATCCAGTCGAACTCCGGGACGGTGAACACCGTGCGCCGCTTGGGCGGGCTGCCGTTCGACGACTTGCCGTACCGTACGAACAACGCACCGAACCGGCCGAAGTCCGGGGCCTTCGGGTTGTGCCGCAGGTCGGAAAGATCGAGACCGACCATCTCCTGACGGCGTACGCCGTAGGCGTAGAACGCCTTGAGCAGCGCTGAGTCCCGCATCGCCGTCAACGCGCCCTTGCGGCCCAGAGTCCGTTTGTCCTCGACGCGTCCGTCGGCCGCGTCGAACAACGCCTGGACCTCGTCGTAGGTCAGCGGCCGCCGTCCCGGCTGGCCCTCGAACTCGGCCACATGGGCGACGGAGTTCCACTCGTGCAGGATCTGAGCCGGGGTCCGGCCGAACCGCTCGACACAGAGCGCGAGCCATCCGTAGCGGGCGTCGGTGACGAAGTCCATGAACATTCGCAGGCCGTTCTGGTACTGCCGACCGGTGGACTGCGTGAGGCTCGGGTTCTCCGTTCGTAGGTGATCGAAGAACGCCTCCACCTCGGCGGGCTCCCACTGCCACGGGTACTGGTTGGTGAACTCGGCGAACCGGCGGACCAGCGACAACCGCGGCTTGATCGTCGCTTCCCACTTCAAGAACCGCGTCCGCTGCTGCCGGGACCACCCCTCGAGCATCGCCTCGAATACCGCTGGCGCCGGATCCAAATGCACGACGTTCTCCGCCAGCACCAGATGCGCCGCACCAGGCAGACCAGCCGCTTGACCCACCCCAACCTCCGTTACATCAGATGCAACATTGTTGAGCCGAGATGAGTCGAGCGCAAGGGGTGCTGGCAGATTTGTTGATCGCGCGGCAAGCTGTCTCTGTGTAGCACTCTGAGCTGCTGCTACTCAAATATTGAGCAGTGCCGAGTGCCTCACCAGATGCAACTTCGCCCGTTTCTCGACGTCGCGCATACCAGACAGATAGGCGATCACGATCCAGCAGGCAACACGTAGCTGGTTCAGCTCGGCGGCCAGGCTCCGCGGATCCAGACGGGGTCGCCATGGCAGGCCGGTGTCCGGCCACGCGGACATGGGGGTGTCGAGGCCACCTTGCTCGTACCGAGTTCGGCGCCCGCGGCGATCAGCAATTGCCGGTAGGGCGCGGCGGCGTGGACTCCGGCCATCAGCCAGATCAGACTCTGGTTCGGTGCTTGCACGACGCCGTCGATCTCCGTCGCGTCGGGGAAGCGGTCGCGTAGCCCGGCCGGTAGCGCTGGCAGGCCCCGCTGCTGGGCTCGGCGGTGCTCGACGAACGCTCGTAGGCGGGCCGGGATGTCTGCCGGCTGGCACCGTGAGGTGGGCAATGCCGCGGTGAGGGCCTGCAACTCGCGGTGGGCGGTGAGCAGGTCCGCCGCGGCGGTGCGAACGTAGAAGACGGCGGCGCGCAGCAGCGGCGCCATGATCTGCTCGGGGATGCGGGGAGTGATGTTCTCCGGCGGACTGCTATGTCCGGCGATCTGGTTGGCGTGCCGGCCGGGCCACGGCGCGAAGCTGAGCTGGTCGGTGGTGAGGAACGGGCCGTGCGCGGCCAATTTGGTGAACATGCTTATCCGGCCGGCCAGCGTGTCCGGCGTGCACTCGGCGCTCCAGGACCGGACCAGCGTGTCGAGGACCGCTTGGGTGACACCGTCCAGCCGGGTGATGCCCCGCTCGTGCAAGGCCCGCAGCACCAGCCGGAGCTGGCTGAACTCGGTGTAGGCGCCGGTCACCTTCATCGGCCGAGCCACGGATACCGCACCGTGCACGGCCACCGCCCGATTCAACCGCGAGTGCAGATATTGCTTAGCCACCGCGGCGGCCGACGCGCTCGGGAAGGTGCCGAAGTGCAGCCGGGCCATCCGCGACGCTCGAGGCGTAAAGGAACGCAGGTCCCACACGTCATCGTCGAGGTGGGGACCCCGCCCCGTGGTAGAGCTGGTCAGGTGTTCCGGCACCACCCACGTATCCGGCGTTGTCGCAAAGCGTGGGCCCGCGGCGGAGGCTGCCGGCTCGGCGTCGCTCACCTCAGGCCTTCCCAGAAGTCGGCCGGCAATAGGAGCGGGCCGCCGCTTTCGGTGATGGCGTGGGCGGTTGCCAACTGGTCAGCGGAGAATCGGTTCCGGACGCCGTGAACGATGCGCTCGTGCGCAGTCCGGTAACGCGAAGCCCACTCGGTGGCGGCTAGCTCGTCGCGTTGCCGTTCGACGAAGTCGAGGAACGTCAACACCTGCGGTAGGTGCCGGGTGGTGAACACCGCGTTCGGGCACTCCAGGCAACCCCACATGGGCACCGGACACGGCTTGCCCGCCGGAGCGTGCGGAGTGTTGTGGAAGTCGCGGCAGGAGGCCAGGAACACGTCGCTGTGGCCAGACAACGCGGCGGACACCTCCTGCGGTGGCAGCGGAGTCGGGCCGTCGTCGAGGCGTGCGCCGTCATCGCTGAGCACGACCGGCGGTGCAGCCAGGTCGAGCGCTTCGCGCAGTCCGTCCTCGACGGCCTGCTCGTGAATGTCGCGGTGCGCGCCGATATCGGCGTAGTGGCTGGCGGCGACCTGCTTGCTATGTCCTTGAACGAAGTCGGCCAGGACGCCAGCCGAGCGCAGGTACTGCTGCGACTTGACACTCTTGCGCAGCCGCCGCAGATCGATCCGCCGCAGTAGGCCGTCGTGGTCGTGCAACTGGTCCAGGCCGTGGCGGCGCAACCACCGCGGCACGTACTCGATGACCGCGCCGCGACCGCTCGCGAACGCCTCGAACAGCCCTTGTCCCTGCCGGGCCCACGCTACCCATAACGCGTCGGTGCCCAATTGGGTGCGGGCACGTTCGGTAACCCGCTGAGCCAGACGGATCAACCCGCCCGGATGGTGAACCGCGCCGCCATCGGCGATACGCATCGACTTGCGCGCGGCCGGGCCGGCACGTCGCTTGAGATAGTGCAGGGATACGAACCCTCTGGCCGGGTCGGAGACACAGTCGGCGCGCAGCCCTCGAACGCATTCCGGTTCCAGCCCAGTCAGGCACGCCACAGCGACGACGAACGCGAGGATGTCCTCCGCCATCGGATAGAGCATGCCGTTGAGGTACCGGGCCCCTCCGCAGGCGGCAAGCGCCGGCACCGGGTATCCGCGCTGATCCGTGGCCGCCAGCGGCCCGCGGTGGCTGATTTGCCAGAGCAGATTCTCCACTCGGTCCCAGCCGCCAACTTCGGGGTCCGTCCCGTTGCGGGCGAGTGCCTCTCCCTGCTGAATACGCTTCGCGACGGCGCGTACGTCGGCCAGCGCAGCGGTCTTGATTGATTCGAACACCGGTGATGGATAGGCGTCCAGCGGCGCCCGGGTGCGAGCCGGCGCGACCCGGGTGGTCATCTGCAGACGCGTGCGCAGTTCCGCCGAGCACGGAGCCGACGCAGCGGCGACCCTGAAGAGCCCGACCACTAACTCCATCAAGCTGTGCGGTCGGCGGCTCTCGGGACCGTATTCGTTGATCAAGGCACGTTCGAACTCATCGAGGTCCGCGCCATGCAGATTGACCAGGTCCAAGCCGGCCATTTCCACAAGGCGGGTGTCGGCGATGAAGCTGACGAAGCGGCGCACCGCGACCACGCTCGCCTTGACCGACGTGACGGACCGCCGACCGCCCGAGACCACGTCGAGCAGAGCCGCCCCGATCTGACGCGCCAGCCTCGGACAGGGCAAGTCGGACAGGTCCACCACGAGGTGGCCATCATCCAATGCCAGCCGCACCACCACCGGCCCGAGCCGGCTGACCAGTCCCGTCTCCTCGGGCAGGTCTTCGGCCGCGGGAAGGACGGCCCAGCGACCCCGCCGGCCGGTTGCCCGGCCGGTTGCCCGGCCGCTCACCACGCGGCGCCGGCTGTGGCCAACGCGGCGGCCTGATCGTCCCATTCCTCGAGCGCCGCCAGCACGATCTCTTGCGCCTCGTCCAACACATCCAGATACCCGAACGTAGTCTCGACGTGGCGATGACCGAGCAGCAGTTGCAGCTTGCGCAGCGGGTCACCGATCAGTAGCCGCTTGACTTGGTGTCCGGTCACTGTCTGACCCGGCTCGACCTGACCCGGCTCGACGCGCAACGCTCGCACCGTCTGGCGCAGCAGCAAACCGAGCATGTGCACGGCAAAGGTATGCCGCAGCAGATGCGGATGCGCCACGAGCTCCAGTCCAAACCCGGCGCACCGCGCGTTCGCCGCTCGGAACGCCGCCTGCCACCCCGAACGGTCCAGCGGCATCCCGTCATCGCCTAGCCATAGCCACAACGGCCCGTCCTCATCGGTACCACCGCAACGGATCAGCCGGGCCCGATCCGCAGCCGGAATCCGCGAACACGGCGCTGGCCGTTGCCCCGCGACGCTGACGCTGTGCCGCCCGGCGCTGATCACGGCCACGGCACCAACGCCGCTGTAGCCGAGGCCCTCGCGGCGACGCGCTACCAGCTGGCTGCGCTCGATCCGCATGTAGTGGTGCACGTCGCGCAGGACACGCGTGACAAGAACACTGTGCGGGCCCGCGACCGTTTGCACACCGCCGCCGCTAAATGCAGATTTCCGCACACCCGGCCTTCCACGAGCGGTGGGATCTCATTGACCAGCAGGCTGGAAGCCTCCGACAGCCGCATCCCCGTACCCACCAACAGGTCAGCGAACAACGCGTTCCGGGCGCCGTGCCGACCCCGCCACGCCGGGTCCGGGCCCCCGGCAGGTAGGTGACCCCGCAACCCGACATCCCGCCACACCACGTACTCGTCGTACGGCAGGAACGACACCGACGCGGACCTATCGTCGCGCTCTCGCTCCGCGTTCGTCGATACCACCGCCAGGCCCTGCGGTGTCATCACTGTGCGCTCCACCCGACGAAACGGCAACTGGGGAATCAGCCGCTCTGCGACTGCCCACCGCGCCCATTTGTCCAGCGCGGCCAAGAACCGATTCCACGTCGAAGCAGCCACCTGGAACCCGTCGACCCGGCGCCTTGCCGTCTTGAACGCACGCAGGTCCACGCTATCGGCGCGCCAGATCGTCTTGCCGCCCCGCGAATCGTGCAGGAACCGGCAGAACACCAACAGATCCCGAGCGTAGGCGTCGACGCTGCGCGGTGATCGCACACCCCAGCTCGGCAATTCCCGCAGGAAACGATTCAGCGCGACATCATAGGAACCGTCCGCGGCTAGCACGAACGGCTGACCCTCACGCACCCCGGCCCGACCGAGCACGGAGCCGGCATCGGACACACCTGGAGTGACTGATCCCGAAGACAACGACGTTCGAAACAGCAGCAACCCGACCCCCTGGACCCCGGGCTCTCACGCCCGTGACATCAACGACTGCGACACCGGCAAAGTAGCGACATAAGCACCGGCTTCACCGACGTCATGCTGCGTCAGCTCCACGAACAGCTCGCCGCGATCGCCCGCGGTACATCGCCGGTGTCTGACGTCCCGCGCGAGCATGCACGGCACGCCCACTGGGTCGAACCCGTGCTGGTGGGCGAGGTCGCCTTCCGCAACTGGACACCCGACGGGCGCATGCGCCATCCCTCCTGGCGCGGACTGCGGCCCGACCGCACCCCGGGCGAGGCGCGCCGGCAACCGGCACCGACCGTGCCCGCCCCGGCCGAGGTTGAAGGGGCGCTGGCCACACCCGACGGGCGCTGGCGGGTCGAGGTGATCCGGCGCGATGGCCTGCGCTCGTACCGGCTGCTGCACGCCGACAACGTGATCGAAGGCCTGGAACTGACCGCGGTGGAACAACTGCTTGCCCGCGCCGGTGTCGACCTCGGTGACCTCGTCGAGATCAACGGCGAGGACGTCGTGACCCGCCGCATCGGTGCGGCGTGACCATGCTGTCCGCGACACATGTAGCGCATGGCAAGCTGCGTGCCGACCGTCTCTGACCTGCGGTTATCGCCCACAGATCGACCCGTCTCCCCGACAGAAGGCACCTTGGTCCAGTCGGCCGAGCGTTTGCCGGCCCGGTACGGCGAGGTTAGCCGTTTGGCCACGACACCTTCCAATCCGGCGATCTCCGCGGCCTGCAGCATCTTCTGTCCGTCTACGTCGACGAAGTGCGCCGGCACTTTCACGTGCTCGCCGACCAGGCCGAGACCGGCGAGGATCTCCCGGCGGGCCGAGTACGGCTGACCGGTAAGGTCCTGGCCGTCGACAGCGAGAACGTCGAACACGTAGTAGAAGACCGGCACAGCCTGCAGCAGCCGCTGCGCCGGGACAGCCGTGTGCATGCGCTGCTGCAGCAACGAGAAGCTCGGCTGGTCGTGGTCCAAGGCGACGATCTCACCGTCGAGGACCGCGCGGCGGCCAGCGAGGAGATCGACGGCCTCGGCGAGTTCGGGGTAGGTGTCCGTGATCTCGTTGTTGTTGCGGGAGTACACGCGGACCCGTTCGTCGACGTACGTGATCGCGCGGACCCCGTCGTACTTGAATTCCCACGCCCAGCCCGGCCCGGTAGGCAACGGACCGGCGGAGGCGAGCATCGGGGCGAGCAGCTCCAGGCCGGGCGTCGAGGGCATCACTCGCACCCGTCCTCGACCGTGGTGGCCTCGGTCAGCGCGCCCGGGTCGACGCCGTGCCCGATCAGCAGCGCGTCACGTTCGTCCGGCGTCGCGACGTGCCAGCATGATGCGCCGTGGCGGATCTCGATCTGCTCGGTCAGCCCGGAGCCCAGGTCGGCCATCACGGTCTCGACCTGCCAATCCTGGTACTCCCACGCCGGCAGCACCTTCCCAGTCACCCTCACGAGTGATATTTCCGCAAGCGGAGGAAGCGCAGGTCACCTTAACTACAGCCATGTGACTCGCGGCCGTTCAGGCAGAAGAAGGACGTCATCGCGTTTGTGCTGATCCGGCGCTCACCACAGAGACTGCATCGCGGCCGGGGGTTCGTTCGGCTGCAGATTCGCCCACATCGGGTGCTCGTCGCCCGGCGCCGGGCGACGGTTCGTAGGCGTCGTTTATAGGTTGTTGGTCGCATCGGGTTAAGGCCATGTAGGCG
>NZ_JBFBAD010000191.1:0-15256 GCF_040682075.1 Actinoplanes sp. NPDC051411
CCGCCGATCGCGGGGCCGGGGAGCCCGATCGCGGGGCCGGGGAGCCCGGCCGGCAGCGGCCCGGCCGGCAGCGGCCCGGCCGGCAGCGGCCCGGCCGGCAGCGGCCCGGCCGGCAGCGGCCCGGCGGTCGGCGGCGTGGCGGTCAGCGACCCGGCGGTCGGCGCCATCGTCGGCCAAAACATCCCTCCCCGTCGTGCGGCTCAGCGTCGGATGCGGCGCAGCAGCGTCGCCGCCAGCGGAGCCATGTCGCGCCGGTCGAGCGGATAGGCCACCGTGGCGAACACCACCACGACCACGATCCCGCCCAGCATGCCCTGCGCCAGGCTGCCGATAACTGTGGGGGTCGCCCCGAGCAGGTGCCCGGCGCCGGTCACCGCCGCCCACCCGGCGAGCGCGGCCGCACCCGCGGACACGATACCGACCACGGTCACCCGGGTGAGGCCGGCGAGTGCGCCGGGGCCGGCTTTCCGGCGTACGGCGTAGACCAGCAGCACGCCGATGACACTCATCCCGGCCGCGTTCGCCGCGCCCAGGCCGAACACCTCCGGGCCGCCGCTGGTGGTCGTGGTCACCACCACGACCACGACCGCGGCCACCGCCCAGCCCACCGCGGTGGCGATCGCGGCCGCGACGGTGGCACCGCGGGCATAGAGCGCCCGCGACAGGATCGCGAACATGCTCCAGCCGAGCAGGCCGGGGGCGAAGCCGACGATTCCCGGCGCCGCGCCCCGGGCGTGGATCAGGAACGCTCCCGGCCCGGCCAGCACCACCAGCCCGGCCGCTCCGAGACAGGCCAGCAGCATGATCGACCGGGCGGTCCCGGAGAGCGCGGTGTCGAACGCCCGCTCGTCGCGCCGGGCCCAGGCGTCGGACAGCCGGGGGTAGACCGCCGTGGCGAGCGGCACCGCGAGCACCGCCCACGGCAGCAGGAACACGGTCTGGGCCGCGCCGTAGCGGGTGAGCGGCTCCTCGGCGCCGAGCACCACGATCAGGCCGATCACGATCTGCTGGGCGCCGACGGTGACCGCGCCGGCCCAGCCGAGCCGCACCGCGAGCCGGCCCTCGCCGCCCGGGAAGCGATAGCTCGGCCGCAGCCGCAGCCGGAGGCGGCGCAGCGGGATGAACAGGCAGAGCGCCAGCACCACGACGCCGAGGGTGGTGCCGCCCGAGAGGAGGTATTCGCCGCCGGTGGTCAGGCCGTCGAAGCCGGACCGGGCACCGTCGAGCCCGGCGTAGGTCAGGTAGGCCGTCATCACGGTGACGCTGGACAGCAGCGGCGCCAGGACCGGCCACGCGAAGCGGTGGTGCGACTGCAGCACGCCGGTCAGCACGATGCCGATGCCGTACAGCGGCAGTTGGGGTGCGAAGACCCGCAGCATCCGGGCGGCCAGTTCCTGGTGTTCCGGGGTCACGTTCTGCAGGAGCCCGCTGATCGGCCCGGCGGCCAGCGCGACGACGACGGCCAGCGGCACGGTCAGGGTGAGCACCCAGGTCAGCAACGCCGAGGTGACCTCGTCGACCCGCCGCCGGTCACCGGCCGCGACCGGGCCGGCCAGCAGCGGCACGACCAGGCTGGCCAGGGCCCCGCCGGCGACCAGCTCGAAGACGATGTTGGGGATCGTGTTGGCGGCGTTGTAGATGTTGGCCAGGCCGATGTCGCCGACCGTGTAGAGGAACACCAGCGTGCGGCCGAGACCGGCGATGCGCGCCAGCACGGTCAGCACCGCGATCAGTGCCGCCGCCCCCGCAATCCTGGCCACCGGAGCGGCCCGGCCGTCGGCAGCAGCGGGGCCAGCCGGTGCACCCTGCCCCGGCGGTGCACCCTGCCCCGGCAGTGCGGCCTGCCCCGGCAGTGCGGCCTGCCCCGGCAGTGCGGCCTGCCCCGGCAGTGCGGCCTGCCCCGGCGGTGCAGCCTGCCCCGGCGGTGCAGCCGGGCTCGGCCGGGCGGGCGTGGCGGCGTCGCTCTCCAGGGGGTCGGTCACGCGACGGGCTGGCGGCCGAGTTCGTCGGCCGCGCGCAGCCACGGCGTCTCCGCGATGACCTTGGTGAAGCTGACCCGCTCGCTGGCCGCCGTCAGCGACGCCAGGACGGTCAGGGCCAGCAAGCGGCCCGCGGTGCCGGTGCGGGCGGCCAGGGCCACCCCGAGCAGGGCGCCCAGGGCGTTGGCTCCCGAGTCGCCGAGCATGATGTCTTCGCCCAGGTCGGCCGGGAGCAGCGCACCGGCCGCGCCGAGCGTGCCCGCCGCGATGCCGCCGCCCGGGCCGGCCGCCAGCGGGGCGCCGGCGACCAGGCCGGCCTTGATGGCCCGGCCGGGGCGCAGGTCGAGCAGGTTGACCAGGTTGGCCAGGCCGGCGATCACGCCCGCCCCGAGCATCACGTCGACGCCCTTGCGAAAGCCGGTGTGCTGGCTGCCGAGCAGCGACGACGCGACCAGACCGGCCGCGCCGACCCCGGCGATCTTCACCAGGCCGGTGGTGACCTGGCCCTCGCGCAGCGCGCCCAGGTGCCCGGCGAAGCCCTTCGCGCCCTGCTGCTCGGGCCGGTTGCCCGCGACGTCGTCGTAGAAGCCGACCGTGCCCGCGACCGCACCCGCCGTGAGGGCGGCCGCCTTGGCCCGCAGGCCCGGCGCCCCGACCACCGCGCCGGCGGTCGCGCCGATGGCGAGCGCCGGACCTCCGGCGAGTGTCACCTGGCGACCGCGGAAGTTGGTCCGGACCAGGCCGGACGACTTCTGGTCGCTGAGGATCCAGTTCAGGGCACCGCGGGCGACGGTCGCGCCGACACCGAACGCCCGGAGGACTCCAATGGCCATGGAAGGGAAGTCTACGGACCGCGCGCTACGACGCGCCCTTGGGCACCAGGGACGAAGCCCCGGGCGCCAGACCGTATTGACCCACCTTGTTTTGCACGAAGCGCTCGACCGTGGCCATGCCGGCCGCCAGCTGCCCCTGGACGGTGCTCGCGTTGTCCACCGTGGAGATCGACTGGACCAGCGTCGGGTCACCCCGGACGGCGGAGATCAGGTTGCCGTCGCCGACCCCGTCGCCGGCGATCACCAGCGGGCGGCTCGCCGTCGACCCGGTCGCTCCCGGCCGCTTGCTGAACTGGTTGGCCAGGGTGACCGCGGACTGGCTCTTCTTGGCCGCGTCCTTGTCGACCGCGGGCGGCCCGGAGACGATCACCGTGCCCTCGGCGCCGCCGACCGCCTTGGCCTGCTTCTCGTCGACCGAGATGTAGCCGGCCTTGGTGTACGCCGTCAGGACCGCCGTCACGTCGTCGGCGGCCGGCTGCGAACCGCCCGCGCGCTGCAGCAGGGCCAGGGCGAGCTGGGCGCTGGCCGTCTCGACGCCGTCGCTGTTGACCGGCAGCCCCTCGAACGGGATCGTGCCCTGCGACGACTGGCTGGCCAGGTCGAGCAGCTCGGTGCTGACGTTGGGGTCGAAGAACTTGTCCTGCACCGTCACCCGGGCGGTGACCGTGGCCCCGGCGATCTGCAGCATCGAGATCACCCCGGCCATGTAGTCGCTGGTGTCGGGCAGCGCCACCACCAGGATCCGGCGGCCGGTCAGCTTGCCGTTGAGCAGCGTCGGCGCGATCTGGGTGGCGAAGTCCTGACTGCGGTTGATCTGGTCGCGGTATTGGTCGACCTGGTCGCGCTTGTTGCTGTTGTCCTTTTTCAGCGCGTCGAGCTGGTAGCGCAGGCTGTCGGCCACCGGCCCGTTGAGCGCGGCGGTGCCCACGACCAGACCGATGGCCAGGGCGAGGAAGACCGCGGTGAGCGACACCACGTGGTACCGGAAGTTGATCACGACGAAAGCCCCGAGGGTTGTTAGAAGAGGTGTCCCAGCTGGAAGACCAGATTGTCCCACCACTCGGAAACCACGGTGAGGTACGCCTTGCCGACCGTCGACACCGCGACCGCGGACGCCATCGCCGCGATCGCCGAGAGGATGAGCAGCAGCAGCGCGGACCCGGAGATGTTCTGCCGGTAGAGCCGGCTCACGCCCTTGGCGTCGACCAGCTTGCCGCCGACCTTGAGCCGGGTCAGGAAGGTCGAGGCCATGCCGCCGCGGCCCTTGTCGAGGAACTCGACCAGGTTGGCGTGCGTGCCGACGGCCACGATCAGGGTGGCGCCCTTGTCGTCGGCGAGCAGCATGGCCAGGTCTTCGCTGGTCGCCGCGGCCGGGAAGGTCAGCGCCGGCACGTCGAGCTTGCGCACCCGTTCGAGGCCGGGGGCCCGGCCGTCCGGATAGGCGTGCACGACCACCTCGGCGCCGCAGCGCAGCACGTCGTCGGTCACCGAGTCCATGTCGCCGATGATCAGGTCGGGCGTGTAGCCGGACTCGACCAGCGCGTCGGCCCCGCCGTCGACGCCGATCAGCACCGGCTTGTATTCGTGGATGTACGGCCGGAGGACGTCGAGGTCCTCCTTGTAGTCGTAGCCGCGGACCACGATCAGCACGTGCCGGCCGGAGATGCGGGTCTGCACCTCGGGCACGCCGACGCCGTCGAGGAGCAGGTCGCGCTCCTGCTTCAGATAGTCCATGGTGTTGGCCGCGAACGCCTCGAGCTGCACCGACAGGCCCTCGCGGGCGTCGGCCATCGAGGCGGCGACGGTGTCGGTGTCCTGCCGGACCCCGGTCGCGACCGGCTCGCCGCCGAGCAGCACGGTGTCGCCGTCGATGCTGACCAGGTCGCCCTCGTGGAGGCGGTCGAAGACGTCTTCACCGAGGTTGTCGACCAGCACGATCCCGTTTTTGATGAGCACCTCGGGGCCGAGGTTGGGGTATCGGCCCGAGATCGACGGTTTGGCGTTGAGCACCGCCGCGACACCGACCGCGACCAGCGAGTCGGCGGCCACCCGGTCGATGTCCACATGGTCGATCACGGCGACGTCGCCGGGGCGCAGCCGGCCGGCCAGACGCTTGGTCCGGCGGTCGAGGCGTGCGGTGCCGGTGACGGCGTCCGGATCGGCGCTGCGGGCTCGGCGGAGGGTGGGAAGTCGCATCTCGGCCATCCTGACACGACGAATCACGCGCCCTGCGCGCGACATGCGCGATCTCACCCACAAATGGGGCATAAAGCCGCCTCTCCCCCGTGGCCCGTCATTGTCCCAGCTCAGCTGGACGGTTGGGAAGGCGTCAGCCGCGCTTCTCCTTGTCGGCCACCGCGAGCAGCTCCTCGGCGTGCGCGATGCCCAGATCGGAGTCGGGCAGGCCGGCCAGCATGCGGGCCAGCTCACGGGCCCGCTGAGTCTCCTCGACGATGCTCACCCCGCTGGTCGTGATCGCGCCGCTGGTGTCCTTGGCCACCACCAGGTGGCGGTCGGCGAACGCGGCCACCTGCGGCAGGTGGGTCACCACCAGCACCTGGTGACTGCGGGCGAGGCGGGCCAGCCGGCGGCCGATCTCGACCGCGGCCTGACCGCCGACGCCGGCGTCGACCTCGTCGAAGACCAGCGTCTCGGGACCGCCCGCACCGGCGAAGACCACCTCGATGGCGAGCATCACCCGGGACAGCTCACCGCCCGAGGCACCCTTCTGCAGGGGCAGGGACGGCGCGCCCGGGTGGGCCAGCAGCCGCAGCTCGACCTCGTCGGCGCCGTCCGGCCCGGCCGCCACCTCGGCACCGTCGATGGTCACCGTCGGCTCATCGCGGCCCACCGGGCGCGGCAGCACCGCCACCTCGACCCGGGCGTGCGGCATGGCGAGACCGGCCAGCTCGACGCTGACCGCCTCGGAGAACCGGACCGCCGCCTCGGCCCGCGCCGCGGTCAGCCGGCCGGACAGCTCGCCGACCTGGAGGGCCAGGCGCTGCCGCTCCTTGTCGAGCTCCTCCAGCAGCTCGTCGGAGGTGTCGAGCGCGGCCAGCTTGGTGCGGGCCTCCTCGGCCCAGACGATCACGCCTTCGACGTCGTCGGCGTATTTGCGGGTGAGGCCGCGCAGCGCGGCCCGGCGCTCGTAGATCTGCTCCAGCCGGGCCGGGTCGGCGTCGAGCTCGCCCAGGTAGGCCGAGAGCTCGGACGAGACGTCGCCGATCAGGGTCGCCGCCTCCTCGAGACGAGCGGCCAGATCACCCAGCTTGGGGTCGGTGCCGGCCTGGCCCTCGAGGGTGCGGCGGGCGAGCCCGAGCAGCTGGGTCGCGTCGGGCGCGTCCTCGGCCACCTCGACCCCGCTGGCCAGCGCCTGCGCGGCCTGGGCGGCGGCCACCCGCAGGCCCTCGGCGTGCTCGAGCCGCTGCGCCTCGGCGCGCAGATCGTCATCCTCGCCCGGCTGGGGGTCGACCCGGCTGATCTCGTCGAGGCCGAGCTTGAGCAGGTCGGCCTCCTGCGAGCGGGTCCGCGCGTTGCGCCGCCGGTCGGCCAGGTCGTCGACCACCGACCGCCAGCGGGTGTAGGTCTCGCGGTAGGTCTCGAGCAGCTTCTCGTGGTCGGGGCCGGCGAACCGGTCGAGCGAGCCCCGCTGCTCGGACGGGCGCAGCAGCCGCAGCTGGTCGGACTGGCCGTGCACGGCCAGCACCTGGTCGCCGACCTCGCTCAGCATCGACACCGGCATGCTCCGGCCGCCGACGTGGGCGCGGGACCGGCCCTCGATCGTGACCGTGCGGCTGAGCAGCAGCGATCCGTCGTCGTCGGGCTCGCCGCCGGCCTCGGTGATGCGGGCCAGGACGGTGTCGGCGAGCTTGCCCCGGAGCCGCAGCCGGCCCTCGACCACCGCGCGGCCCGGGTCGGCCCGCACCCGCCCGGCGTCGGCCCGGCCGCCGAACAGCAGGCCCAGCCCGGTGACCACCATGGTCTTTCCGGCTCCGGTCTCGCCGGTGATCACATTCATGCCCGTGGTCAGACGCAGGGTGGTGTCGTCGATGACACCGAGCCCGGTGATCCGCAGTTCCTCCAGCACACGGCAGACAGTATCGGGGCCCTCTGACATTTGCCCAACGGGCCCGACCTGATCAGCGTCTATTGCCCCGCCAGCCCTCGACCGGAAGTGCGAACTTCGCCACCAGCGTGTCGGTGAACGGCCGCGGGGCCAGACGCACCAGGCGTACGGGAAGCCGGCCCCGCTCGACCGTGACCTTCGCACCGGGCGGAAGGTCCCAGGTGCGGCGACCGTCACAGCAGAGCACCGCGAACGAGGTGTAGGGGTCGACGGTCAGCACGAAAGTCGACGTCGGCGCGGTCACCAGCGGCCGGCTGAACAGCGCGTGGGCGCTGATCGGCACCAGCAGCAGTGCCTCCACCTCGGGCCAGACCACCGGACCGCCACCGGAGAACGCGTACGCCGTGGAACCGGTCGGGGTCGCGCAGACCACCCCGTCGCAGCCGTAGCGGGACAGCGGCCGCCCGTCGACGTCGACCATCAGCTCGAGCATCTGGGCCCGCTGGCCCTTCTCGACGCTGACCTCGTTGAGCGCCCACGACTCGGCGATCAGCCGCCCGTCGTATTCCGCCCGGACGTCGAGGGTGAGCCGCTCGTCCACCTTGTAGGTGCCGGCGACGATGTCCTTGACCGCCTGGTCGAGGTGATCGATCTCGGCCTCGGCCAGGAAGCCGACCTTGCCCAGGTTGATGCCGAGCAGCGGCGCCTTGACTGGCCGGGCCAGCTCGGCCGCCCGCAGGAACGTGCCGTCACCGCCGAGCGCGAGCACGATCTCGACGCCCTCGGCCGCGGCCGGGTCGTCGACCGGGGTCACCTCGGCGGGCAGCTTCAGGTCGCGCACCTCTTCGGCGATGACCCGCACCTCGAAGCCGGCCGCGAGCAGATCGCGGGCCACCGCCTCCGCGTGCTGCGTGCTGGCCCGGCGCCCGGTGTGCGTGACCAGCAGCGCCGAGCGGCTCATGGTTCCTCCACAGAAGATGACGGCGACGGCCCGGCAGAAGTTACCTCCCCGGACGGCCCGGCGGCGACCACTCGGTCGATCTCCGCTCGATCGGCGGGTGGCGCGTCCCGGCGGAACCAGACGAAGAACTCGACGTTGCCGCTCGGGCCGGGCAGCGGGCTGGCGGTCACCCCGGCCACGCCCAGGCCCAGTTCGGCGGCGGCGGCCGCCACGTCGGACACGGCCTCGGCCCGCAGCGGCCAGTCGCGCACCACGCCGCCCGCGCCGACCCGCTCCCGGCCGACCTCGAACTGCGGTTTCACCATCAGCGCGAGGTCGCCGCCGTCGGCCGTGCAGGCGGCCAGGGCGGGCAGCACCAGCCGCAGCGAGATGAACGACAGATCGGCGACCGTGAGATCGACCACACCGCCGATCAGCTCCGGGGTCAGCGTGCGCACGTTCGTCCGCTCGAAGACCTCGACCCGCTCGTCGGTGCGGATCGGCCAGGCCAGCTGCCCGTAGCCGACGTCGACCGCGACGACCGTCGCCGCCCCCGCGCGCAGAAGCACATCGGTGAACCCACCGGTCGAGGCGCCGGCGTCGAGACACCGGCGACCGCTGACGGCCAGGCCCCGGGGTGCGAAGGCGGCCAGCGCACCGGCCAGCTTGTGGCCGCCCCGCGACACGTATTCGTCGGCCGGATCCTCGCCGGTGACCAGCACCGGATCGGCCGGGTCGATCATCGCGGCCACCTTGCGCGCCACGGTGCCGCGGACCTGCACTCGACCGGCCTCGACCAGCTGGGCGGCCTGCTCACGCGACCGGGCCAGCTTCCGGCGGACCAGCTCGGCGTCCAGGCGCGCGCGGCGCGCCATCAGGCAGACCCCATTTCCGTACGCGACATCAGCCGTCGATGCTCGCCAGGGTCTCCTGGAGCACCTGGTGAGCCGCCTCGTATTCGGCGATCTGGGCGCCCGGCGCGAGACGGGACGCGTTCTCCAGCGACCGCAGTACGGCGTCGACCGCCGGGTGGCCGGTCTCGGTCACGACCTCCCCGTCGGACACCGGCTCGAGGGCGGGCGCGGCCGGGGCCGCGTACGTCTGAGGGGTGGGCGGGGGTCCCGGCCGGAACCCACCGGGGGGTGGCCCGGGTTTGGGGAGCTGCGGGCCCGAGCTGTTCGGGAAGGTCACGGTGTCACGCCTCCGGCGTCGTCGTCGGGGTGGCCGCCTTCTTCGCGGGCGCCTTCCGGGCTGCGGTCTTCGCCGGAGCCGCCTTCTTCGCCGGAGCCTTCTTGGCCGCGGTCTTCCTGGCCGGGGCCGCCTTCTTGACCGGAGCCGACTGGCCCGCCGTGCTCGACTGGCCCGCCGTGGCCGACTGGCCCGCCGTGGCCGCCTCGCTCGCTGTGGCCGTCTCGCTCGCCACCGCTCGCAGAGCCTCGCGCTCGGCCGCCGACAGCTCCTCGCCGATCGACTCGGACAGCACGTCATCGGCCGGCGCCGAAGCGCTGGACGCCACCGTGCCCGGCGACGGCGCGCCCGCTGCCGGAAGCTCCGTGGCGGCGGCCGCCGCCCTGACCCCGGCGACCGGCGATCCGGCGGTGCCGGCGGGAACCGACGGCTCGGCCGGTGCCGCCTTCTTCGCGACCGACTTCTTGGCCACGGCCTTCTTGGCTACCGCCTTCTTGGCTACGGCCTTCTTGGCTGGAGCGGGCCGGGCCGGGCTCGGCTGGGAGGGAATCGCCACCGCCTCGGCCGCCTTCTTCGCGACCGCCTTCTTGGCGACCTTGCTCGGGGCCGCCGTCCGGGCCGGCACCGGGGCGCCCCCGGCCGTCGCCGCCCGGGCCTGCGCCTCGCCCAGCTGCTTCTCCAGGTCGCGCACCTTGGTCGTCAGCTCGGACACCTCGTCGGCGGTGGCCAGGCCCACCACGCCGAGCGCCCGGTCGACCTCGTACCGCACGATGTTGGTCAGTGCCTCGCGGTTGGCCACGCTCGCCTGCAACAGGTCCTCGACCAGACCCTGCAGCTGGGCCGCCGTGGCACCGCCACGGTTGACCAACTCGCCGGCCACCTTCTGCGCCCTTTTCCGGGGCGCCTCGGTCAATCCGAGCGCCATCTCCAGATACGCCCGCCATGCGTCAGGCATGAAACCGCTCCTCTCGGGGCAACTCGTCGGGTGCCACGCTACCGGGCGGTTCCTGAGACTTCGTGAGGTACCGTGCGGTACGCACAGCGGGTGTCGCGAAAAGAGGTATCGCATGGCCACCGTGGACGAGTGCCGGCAGGCGTTGAAAGACCTCGCCGCCAAGCTCGACTCCGCCGTCGAGGCCCAGGGCCGGCTCGACCTCGAGCGCACCCTGGCCTGCCGCATCACCGATCTCCCGGCCGCGTTCAGCGCCCGGCTCAGCGGCGGCCGCCTGCTCGACATCGCCGACGGCGACAACCCCAAGGCCAAGATCGCCCTGAGCACCTCGAGCGACAACCTCCTCGCCCTGGTGGGCGGCCGGCTCGACCTGGCCCGGGCCATCGCCTCCCGGCAGGTCTCACTCAGCGCCAACCCGTTTGATCTGCTGAAGCTCCGCAAACTTCTCTGAGAAACCGCTCATGCCGGCCGGGCCGGGGCCGATGGGGTCGCCCGCTGGATCCCCCGGAGGGCAGGAGTCATCGCCATGATGGTCGAGGAGATCGCCGCGGCCGCCGAGTCGGCGCGCTGGAACACCTACACGGCGTGGGCGCAGATGCAGGCCCAGCGGGCCCGCATGCTCAGCGACATCGCCACGCACGCCGAGCCGGCGATCGTGGCCGCCGACCGCGTCCAGATGGACAACGCCCGGCAGGAGTTCACCCGCCGCCGCAACTCCGGCATCGACGTCACCGCCTGAAACCCCGCCACCCGCCAGCACGCCTCGGTCAGCCGGGCGCGGCGGGGCAGCGTGGGGACAGCCGCCATGCGTGGATCATCGGGGCTGCAACGCGGGCATTTGCCAGCCTTCGGCCAACCGCGAAGATCGGACATTGACCCCGCCGCCGAAGAACTCGCAGAACTTCAGGATCAGCGGATCCCAGCGTTGCGGGTCGACGTAGTGGGTTCCCGGGATCACCAGGCCGTCCTCGACGTGCGCCCGCAGCACCCGCACCTGGAAACCGGTCGCGCCGGCATCGAACGGCCGCCCCTCGACCACCCGGCACTCCAGCTGGACCGGGCACTCTTTCACCCGCGGCGGCTCCACCAGATCGGACCCCTGCCGGGTGAACCCGCCGAGCGCGAACTTGTCCTTGACGTGCACATAACCCTGCTCCCGGCGATACGGCTTGATCTCCGTCTTCCCGGTGGTGAGCGCGATCCGGTCGACCGCGCCGGCCAGGTCCGAGGACGCCAGGTTGAGCACGCACTCCCCGTGCCGCCGGAGGTTCGCCGACGTCTGGCTGCTGTTGGCCATCCCGAGCATCGCCGAGTCGCCGAGCCACCAGGCCGACGACATGGGCGCGAGGTTGGCGCTCCCGTCCGGGTTGACGGTGCTGATCAGGACGACGGGCGTACCGAAGTAGAGGACCTTGAGCCCCGGAACGATATGCATGCCTCCATGCTCGCCGGGCCGGATCTCCGAAGCTGGCGGCATTCGGACATCTCGTTCAGGCCGACTTCAACCCCCAGGACTCGAGCAGGGACTTCGCCTCCGGGGAGGCGGCTTGCACGGGTACGCCGTTCCAGGTCGCGCCACACAGCAGGCGGAGGGCCGCGACCGGGTCGCCTTCACCGGACAGGACAGCCGCGTCGTCGTGGCGTTCCAGGTGCCAGCCGGCCAGGTCGTCGCCCTCGGCCGGCACGACCGACTCGGAGGCCGGCCGGAACAGCCCCGACAGGTCGGCGGCCACATAGGTGGGACGCTGTTCCGGCGGTGCGGCCAGCAGGTCGGCCGGGCCGCTCACGCCGGTCAGCACGAGCAGCGAGGGCATGCCGGCGCCGACCGCACCCTGAATGTCGGTGTCGAGACGGTCGCCCACGGCCAGCGGCTTCGCCGAGTCGGACAGCGAGGCGGCCGTGGTGAACAGCGCCGGCTCGGGCTTGCCGACGACCAGGTCGGGCTCGCGGTCGAGGGCGGTGCGGATGACCGCGACCAGCGAACCGTTGCCCGGGAGCGCACCCCGCGGGCTGGGCAGCGTGCGGTCGGTGTTGGTGGCGACCCAGATCGCGCCGGCCCGGATCGCCAGCGCGGCCTCGGACAGAACACGCCAGCCGACGTCAGGTCCGTAACCCTGCACGACCGCGGCCGGCTTGTCGTCGGCGGTCTCAACGACCCGCAGGCCGGCGTCGCGGACCTCGGCCCGCAACGCTTCGGCACCGACGACCAGCACGGCCGAGCCGGCCGGGAGACGCCGGGCAAGAACCGCGGCGGCGGCGCCGGCCGAGGTGAGAACCTCGTCCGGCGCGGCCTGTACGCCCATGCCGGTCAGCAGGGCGGCCACGTCAGCGGCCCGCCGAGACGCGTTGTTCGTCGCGTACGCCACCGGGGTGCCGGCCGCCCGCAGCTTCTCGACCGCCGCCGACGCCCCGTCGATCGGCTTGTCGATCAGGTAGATGACGCCGTCGAGGTCGAAGATGACCAGGTCGTGCTCGTCGGCCAGCACCCCGCTCACTCCTGCGGACGCTTCGGCTCGGCCTCGTCCACAAACGCGTCGTCGCCCGCCTTAGCGTCCTCACCCTTGACGCCGTCGTCGAACTGCCCATGCTGGTCGGTGCCGACCCGTCCCCCGACCCGGTCGTCGAACTGTCCGTGCTGCTCGGTGCTGACACCGCCACCCGGCGCATCGTCGAACTGACCGTGCTGGTCAGTGCTCACACCGCCACCCGGCGCATCGTCGAACTGACCGTGCTGGTCAGTGCTCACACCGCCACCCGGCGCGTCGTCGAACTGACCGTGCTGGTCAGTGCTGACACCACCGGCCGGCGCGTCGACAACCTGGTCCGCCGCCGGCGCATCGTCGAACTCGCCGTGCTGGTCGGTGTTGACGCCGCCGTTCGGGCCCTCGGCGAGATCGTCGTCCTGTTCGACCTCGTCCTCGCCGTCGCCGTCCTCGTCGTCCTCGACCTCGTCGAAGTCGTCGTCGTCCTCGTCGCCGGCGCGCTCGCCGCCTTCGAGGTCGTCGTCGTCTTCGTCGTCCTCGTCCTCGTCGAGTGCGTCGGTGTTGAGGTCGGTGGCGGCCACGTCGGTGGCCTCATCGTCCTCATCGTCGTCGTACTCGTCGTCATCTTCGTCGTCGTCGTAGTCGTCGGCCTCGTCGTCGATGTCCGCGGCGTCGCCGTCACGCTCGTCGTCGATCTCGCGGTCGAGTTCGGCGTCCTCGTCGTCTTCCTCGTCGTCGCCCTCGATCGTGACCCCGTCCAGTTCGAGCAGCCGCTCGGCGGCGTTCGTGAGCTGGTCCTCGTCAACTGCCGCGGCCCGGGCGAACCACTCCCGCGCCTCCTCGCGCCTTCCGGCGGCGAGGAGGGCATCGGCGTACGCGTAACGCAACCGCGCCGCCCACTCGGCATCGTCGTCCGAGGTCAGCTCCCGCACCTGAAGCATCGCGACCGCGGCGTCGTGCTGGCCGAGATCGCCCCGGGCACCGGCCGCCACGATCAGCAGCTCGATCGCGCCCGCCTTGTCGAGCGACTCCATATCGGCGCCCCGGTAGAGGTCGATCGCCCGCTCCGGCCGGCCGAGCGCACGCTCACAGTCGGCCAGCTCGGCCAGGTGAGTCTGCTTCCCGGTCATCCGGTGATAGGTCCGAAGCTCGGCGATCGCGGTCGTCCAGTCACCGGCCGCGTAGGCCGCCAGACCCACCGCCTCACGCACCACGGCAATCCGCGACGCCAGCCGCCGCGCCGCGATCGCGTGCTGCAGCGCCAGCTCGGAATCCTCGTCGATGACCTGGCCGGCCGCCACCAGATGCCGGGCGACGGTGTCGGCGGTGTCGCGGGCCAGCGCGATCAGCTCCGAACGCACCTCAGGATCGAGGTCGGCCGCGACGATCTCGTCGGGGATCTCCGGCGCCCGGTACGTGTTCTCCTCGGTCCCGGCCTCGTCCCGGTAGCCGCCCCGGTCGCGGTCGTCCCGGAACCCCCCGCCCTGCGGACGGTCACCCTGGGGCCGGTCACCGTACGGCCGCTCCCGGTCACCCCGGAACCCGCCGTCGGACCGGTTGCCGGGCCGGTCGGAGCCGAAGCCACCCCGGTCACGGTCGCCACCGCGGAACCCGCCGCCCTGCGGACGGTCGCCGCCACTGCGGAAGCCACCGCCCTGCGGACGGTCACCACCACTACGGAACCCGCCCCGGTCACCGGAGCCACCCCGGTCACGGTCCCCACGGGGCGCACCGGAACCGCCCTGGAAGCTGCCCCGCGAGCCACCCGAGTCGCGGTCACCCCGGAAGCCGCCACGGTCGCCGCCGCCCTGATAGCCGGGCCGGTCACGATCGCCACCCCGGAAGCCACCACCCTGCGGACGGTCACCACCACGGAAACCCCCGCGGTCGCCACCGTCGCGGAAGCCACCACCCTGCGGACGGTCGCCGCGGTCGCCCTGCGGACGGTCACTGCGGAACCCACCGCGCTCGCCGCCCTCGCGGTCACCCCGGAAGCCGCCGCCTTGGGGACGGTCGCCGCCACCCTGGTAACCACCGCGGTCACGGTCACCGCTACTGCGGAAACCGCCACCCTGCGGACGATCGCCGCCACTGCGGAAGCCACCGCCCTGCGGACGGTCACCACCACTACGGAATCCGCCCCGGTCGCCGGAGCCGCCGCGGTCCCGGTCGCCCCCGCGGAACCCGCCGCGGTCGCCCTGGTAACCACCACGGTCACGGTCGCCGCCGCCCTGGGGCCGGTCGCCCTGGAAGCCGCCACCTTGCGGGCGGTCACCGCCACGGAAGCCACCACGGTCTCCGCCCCGGTCGCCGCCACCCTGGTAACCACCACGGTCACGGTCGCCACCACGGAACCCGCCACCCTGCGGACGGTCACCACCACTACGGAAGCCACCACCCTGCGGACGATCGCCACCACTACGGAAGCCACCACCCTGCGGACGATCGCCACCACTACGGAAGCCACCACCCTGCGGACGATCGCCACCACTGCGGAAGCCACCACCCTGCGGACGATCGCCGCCGCTGCGGAAACCGCCACCCTGGGGACGATCGCTGCGGAAGCCACCCCGGTCGCCGCCACCCTCACGGTCACCCCGGAAGCCACCACCCTGCGGACGGTCACCACCACTGCGGAAGCCACCACGGTCGCCGCCACCCTGGTAACCACCACGGTCACGGTCGCCACCACGGAAACCGCCACCCTGCGGACGGTCACCACCACTGCGGAAGCCACCACCCTGCGGACGATCGCCGCCGCTGCGGAAACCGCCACCCTGGGGACGATCGCTGCGGAAGCCACCCCGGTCGCCGC
>NZ_JBFBAD010000191.1:15353-16028 GCF_040682075.1 Actinoplanes sp. NPDC051411
CGCCACCCTCACGGTCACCCCGGAAGCCACCACCCTGCGGACGGTCACCACCACTACGGAAGCCACCACGGTCGCCGCCACCCTGGTAACCACCACGGTCACGGTCGCCACCACGGAAACCGCCACCCTGCGGACGGTCACCGCCGCTGCGGAAGCCACCCCGGTCACCGGAGCTGCCGCGGTCGCGGTCGCCGCCTCGGAAACCACCCCGGTCGCCGGAGCCGCCCCGGTCGCTACCCCGGAAGCCGCCGCCCTGGGGACGGTCACCGCCTCGGAAGCCACCGCGGTCCCGGTCGCCGCCTCGGTTGTAGCCGCCCCGGTCGCCGGAGCTGCCGCGGTCGCGGTCGCCGCCTCGGAAGCCACCCCGGTCGCCGGAGCCGCCTCGGTCACGATCTCCCGACGAGCGCTCACCACGAGCGCTCGAGTCGCGACCGCCGGCCCGATTCTCGTCGTCGCGCTCGCGGGAGCCGCCGTCCTGCGGTCCTGTAGTCACGGGTCAATCCTTCCGATACGGCGGTCCCTCGCTTTGGCGGGGCCTGCCTCGACACACAAAGTTACTAGGGGGAGGACATACAAAAGCAGGCGAGGGCCGGCCCCGTCTCCGGGGCGGCCCTCGCCTGTCACGTTGAGTCCGGCGGTGTCCTACTCTCCCACACCCTCCCGAGTGCAGTACCA
>NZ_JBFBAD010000192.1:0-16012 GCF_040682075.1 Actinoplanes sp. NPDC051411
CTCGGGCTTACGGTGCCGCCGCGGGGCCTCCGGCCTCTGCGGTGGTCCGATGTTCGTGACCCCGGCCAATGCGTCGCCGCCGGCGGCTGGGGCCCCGTCCCCACAAGCTAGTGGGCACGTGCCCACTCGTCAACGGCGGCCGGCGAGCATCAGCGTCTCGCGGATCGTCTGGTAGGCCGGTTTCGGCTGGAGATTCTCGTCGAACGGCGTCGCCGAGCCCTCGCCGGAGAAGACGCCCGGGACCCACGAGTATTTGTCGGTGAACTCCCAGACCGTGTACGAGACGCAGTGCCTGACCAGCAGACAGGCCCGCAGCATCGTGGCGAAGCCCTCGGCCTGCGCGGCCACCTTGATCGGGTCGGCGGGCAGCTGCATCCGCACGTCGACCTCGGTGAACGCGGTCTTCACGCCGAGCGCGTCGAAGCGGCGCACGTTGGCCGCGATGTCGCCGGGCAGGCCGTACTGCAGGGCGAGGTGGCCCTGGATGCCGAAGCCGCCGACCGGGACGTGCTGGGCCTGCAGCTTCTTGATCAGCGCGTAGTAGGCGTCGCTCTTCGCGTTGACGCCCTCGACGTTGTAGTCGTTGAGGAACAGGATCGCGCCCGGGTCGGCCTGGTGGGCCCAGCGGAACGCGTCCGCGATGTAGTCCGGCCCGAGCGCCCGCAGCCAGATCGTGTCGCGCAGCGTGCCGTCCTCGTTGAAGACCTCGTTCGCCACGTCCCAGGCCCAGATCTTGCCCCGGAAGTGGCCCATCTCGTCGAAGATGTGCTTGCGCAGGATGTCCTTGAGCTGGGCCGGGGTGAATGCCGCCTCGGTCAGCCAGGCCGGGTTCTGGCTGTGCCAGACCAGCGTGTGGCCGCGCACCAGCTGACCGTGCGCGCGAGCGAAGGCGACGAGCTGGTCGGCCTGTGTGAAGTCGTAGTGGCCCTGGGTCGGCTCGACCGACTCCCACTTCATCGCGTTCTCGGGAGTGACCACGTCGAACTCACGGCCCACGGCCGCTCGGTAGGGCGCGTCGTCGGTCAAGGCAGTCGCATCGACTGCGGTTCCTATGCGTACGCCCGTGCCGCGCGCCGCCGCGCGCAGGCCTTGGTCGTTGGCGGTCGCGGCGGTGGACGGGAGGGTCGCGAGACTGCCGGCCAGGAGAGCGGCGAGGGCGGCCGCACCCAGTCCTATTCGGAGCGATTTCATCGGTTTCTCCTCCTGAAGGCCCCATTCGGGATGCCGAAAGTTCCGGTGGATCCCGGAAAGCTATGTGGACCGGTGCGGTCTCGTCAATGGGCTACGTACCAGCAAGATCGTTCCGCCGGGATTTCGGCGATGGTCGAGGCAGGACTTGACGGCATAGATGACCCCCTCTACGTTACGGGGGTTCGGCCGAGATGTTTCCGAAACTCTCGGAGATGCTCGGTTCACCAGCATGCTCGACCTTCATCGCCGTCCTCGATGCAAGGGAGATTCCCTATGTCCACCAGGCGTGAGCTTTTAGCGCTCGCCTCCGGCGCGGCCGTCGCGGCCGCGGTCTCACCCGCGGGTGCGGCCGCCGCCCACGGGCGCTCCACCGAAGACGTCGGCACCTGGGCCGCCCCGCCCACGACGATCCCGCCCACCGGCATGCTGACGCTGTCCGACCAGACCGTGCGACATGTCGTCCACATCAGCACCGGCGGCGACCGGTTGCGGGTGCGGCTCACCAACGAGTTCGGCGACACGCCGCTGCGGATCGGCGAGGTCCGCCTCGCCCGCCGGAGCACCCCGGGCGCCAGCCACCGGGTCACCTTCAGCGGCCACCCGTCGGCACTGATCCCGGCCGGCGCGCCGCTGGTCAGCGACCCGGTCGACCTGCGCGTGCCGGCGGCCGACGACCTGCTCATCAGCATCTATCTGCCGTCGGCCACACCGGTCACGACGCTGTTCGCGTTCTCCTACCAGGACAACGTGATCGCCTCCGGCAACGTCACCGCGGCCCCCCAGGTGACCGCGACCCAGACCCTGCAGCAGGTGCTGTTCCTGTCCGGGGTCAGCGTGCGGTCGTCGGCGAGCGCGATCGTCACGCTCGGCGACTCGATCACCAACGGCGCCAACACCACGGCCAACCTGAACCATCGCTGGCCCGACCTGCTGGCCGCGCGGCTGCGCCGGGCCGGCCTCGACCGCGGCGTGGTCAACGTCGGCATCTCCGGCAACCGGATCCTGCACGATCCCAACCCGCCGGCCGGCAACCCGGCCGAGGCCTACGCGGCATATTTCGGGCAGAGCGCGCTGCGCCGGTTCGACCGCGACGTGCTCACCCAGCCCGGCGCCTCCGACGTGATCGTGCTGCTCGGCATCAACGACCTCGGCCACCCGGGCACCAGCGCGCCGGCGAGCGAGGTGGTCTCGGCCGACGACCTGATCGCCGGACACCGGCAGCTGATCGCCCGCTCCCGGCAGGCCGGCCTGCGGATCTTCGGCGGCACGATCCTGCCGTTCAAGGACGACACCCTCGACTTCTGGAGCGCTGAGAACGAAGGCAAACGCCAGGCGGTCAACCGCTGGATCCGTACGAGCGGGGAGTACGACGGGGTCGTCGACTTCGACCGGGCCATGCAGGCCCCCGGCGACCCGTTGCACCTCAACCCCGCGTACGACAGCGGCGACCACCTGCACCCCAACGATGCCGGCATGGTCGTGATGGCCGCCGCCGTACCCCTGAGGTTCTTCCGATGAAGTCTCTTCTCGCTCTGCTGCTCCTGTCCCCGCTGGTCGCCGCCCCCGCGGCGGCGGCCCACCCCGGCTCGCCGCCCGAGTCCGGCTACGTCGCGTTCGAGAACGGCCCCGGCCGCTTCCCCGTGGTGGGCGCGCCGATCGTCGTCAGCGCCGACGACTACTCGGGCGTGATCCGGGTCGCCGACGACCTGCAGTCCGACATCCAGAAGGTCACCGGGGTGCGCCCCGCGGTCAGCCACGGCACGACTCCGGCCGGACGAGACCCGATCATCGTCGGCACGATCGGCAAGAGCCCGCTCGTCGACTCGATCGTCGCCCGGGGCAGGCTCGACGTCAGCTCGATCAGGGGCAAGTGGGAGACGACGGTCGAGCAGGTCGTCGACAACCCGCTGCCCGGGGTGCGGCGCGCCTTCGTGATCGCCGGCTCCGACCAGCGCGGCTCGATCTACGGCGCGTACGACCTGTCCAAGAACATCGGCGTCTCGCCCTGGTACTTCTGGGACGACGTGCCGGCCGCCCACCACGCCGCGCTCTACGTGACGCCCGGGCGACACACCCAGGGCACACCGGCGGTCAAATACCGCGGGTTCTTCATCAACGACGAGAACCCGGCCACCGGCGAGTGGGCCCCGGGCTACTTCGGGCCCGGCAAGGCACCGGGCTATCCGGGCGGCCTCAACGCCGCCTACTACGCCAAGGTCTTCGAGACCATGCTGCGGCTCAAGGCCAACTACCTCTGGCCGGCCGTCTGGGGCCGGGCCTTCGCCGAGGACGACCCGCTCAACCACGCCACCGCCACGCTGTACGGCGTGGTCATGGGCACCTCGCACGAGGCACCCATGATGCGGGGCATCGAGGAGTGGAACCGGCACGCGGTCAACGGCACGGATCCGTACGGCGGGAACGGGCAGTGGAGCTTCGTGCACAACGCCGACGCGCTCAAGGCGTACTGGCGGGACGGTGCCCAGCGGATGGCCGACCAGGACATCGAGGGCGTGATCACGCTCGGCATGCGCGGCAACGGCGACACCGGCCTGCCCGACGGCGACGGCATCGGCCTGATGAGCAACATCATCGACACCCAGCGGCAGATCCTCAAGGACACCGGGCTGATCGACCGGCCCCAGGTGCAGACCCTCTACAAGGAGGTCCAGCGCTACTGGGACGAGGGCTACCGGCCACCGGACGACGTCACGGTCGTGTTCTGCGACGACAACTGGGGCAACATGCGGCGGCTCCCGCAGGCCGACGACCTGAAGCGCAGCGGCGGGTTCGGCATGTATTACCACTTCGACTACGTCGGGGCGGGCCGCAACTACAAGTGGGCCGACACCGCCAACCTCACCAACACGTGGGAGCAGCTGCACCGGGCGTACGCCTCCGGCGTCAACCGGCTGTGGATGGCGAACGTCGGCGACCTGAAGAACGAGGAGGTGCCGACCCAGTTCTTCCTCGACTACGCGTGGAATCCGAACGCGATTCCGCTGAACGGGCTCGGGGACTGGCTCACCGCGTACGCGAAGGAGAGTTTCGGCCCGGCGCTGGCGCCGGCCGTCGCGGGCCTGCTCGGCGACTACGCCCGGCTGCAGTCCCGGCGTAAGCCGGAGCTTTTGAACCGTCGCATCACCGTCGACCCGAGCAAGGACCTGAGCACCGATCCGACCGCGGTCATCAACGACGACCAGGGCAATCCGTTCAGTTTGACGGCCTATCGCGAGATGGACCGGGTGACCGCGGAATGGCAGTCGCTGGCCGCGCGGGCCGCCTACCTCCGGCAGAGGATACCGGCGGCCTGGCAGGACGCGTTCTACGAGCTCGCGTACTACGAAATCAAGGACACCGCGCTCATCTATGCGCTGCGGCAGGCCGAGTTCACGAACATCGAATATGCCGGTCAGGGCCGTGCGGCCACCAACGCCCTGGCCGATCGGGCCGAGCGGTTGTTCGCCCAGGACCAGGCGATGAGCGACTACTACAACAACTCGCTGGCCGGCGGCAAATGGGCGAACTGGCAGACCCAGCCCAAGATCGGGTACGGGGATGTCGAGCGGTACGGTCCGAACGCGCCCTGGCAGCAGCCGGAACTGAACAATGTGGCCCTGCCGGACGAGATCTACCCGCACCTGCAACGGATCACCGTGCCGTCGGCGGCCGCGATGGGTGTGGCCCTCGACGGTGGCGACGCGGTCAAGCTGCCGGCCTTCAGCCCGTGGCAGTCGCAGCCGGCGCAGTACATCGAGGTCTACAACAAGGGCACGACCGCCTTCAACTACCGGATCTCGGCCGCCCAGCCGTGGGTTCACGTCACGCCGTCCTCCGGCCGGGTGACCGATCAGATCCGCGCCACGGTGAGCGTGGACTGGCGGTTCGCGCCGCGCGGCACCTCCACCGTGCCGATCACGGTTACCGGCGCCGGAAACACGGTCACCGTCCAGGCGCCGATCAGCAATCCCACGCTCAAGCCGAGCGGATTCCTCGAGGCCGACGGATATGTGGCGATGGAGGCCGACCACTACAGCTCCAAGACCGGCGACTGGCAACTGCTGCCCGGCATCGGCCGGACCGGAAACGGGCTCACCCCCTCGAGCGGTTCACTCAGCTACACGATGACCTTGACCACGACCGGTCCGGTGAAGGTCTCGGCCTATCTGTCGCCCCGCAACAACGTCTATCCGACGAGCGGTCTGCATTACGCGGTGTCGATCGACGGCGAGACGCCGCAGGTCGTCGACATCATCCACGCGACCGGCTCGGACGACGGCACCATGAACAACCAGTGGGCCCGCAACACCTCGGACAACATCAACGTGACGACGACCGTGCACCAGGTGGACCGGCCCGGCCGGCACACGCTGACGTTCTGGATGGTCGATCCCACGGTCATCGTGCAGCGCCTGGTCGTGCAGACCGCGCCGCTTCCGTACAGCTACCTCGGGCCGCCCGAGAGCAGGAGGGCCGCATGAACCGGCGTACGCTCCTCGGCCTTGGTGCCGCCGCGCCGGCGGCGCTGGCACTTCCCTCCCCCCACCCGGCGGGGAAAAGGCGCTGGATCCACACCTGGGTCTCGATGCCCCAGCTGACCGAGCCGGGCAACCTGCCGCCGGCGCCGTTCACCGGCGCCGACTCGACGCTGGTCGACACGACGCTGCGGCAGACCGTGCACACCTCGATCGGCGGGTCGCAGGTGCGGGTGCGGTTCTCCAACGCCTTCGGCGGGGCGGCGCTCCCGATCACCGCGGCGTCGGTCGCGTTGCCGGCCGGCGGCGCGGCCGGGGTCTCGGCGATCCGCCCCGGCAGCAGCCGGCCGCTGACCTTCAGCGGGCGCCCGTCCACGGTCGTGCCGATGGGCGCCCAGGTGGTCTCCGACCCGGTCGACTTCCCGGTCGCGCCGATGTCCAACCTGACGGTCTCGTGCTACCTGGCGTCGGGGCAGGCGACGCTCAGCCTGACCTCGCATCCGGGTTCCCGCACCACGACCCACCTCGTCAACGGCGACCACCACCTCGACGGCGACCTGCCCGGCTCGGCCGGGGCCGACCACTGGTACCTGCTCAGCGGGGTGGAAGTCGTCGGCACCGGGTCCGCGCTGGTGATCGTCGGCGACTCCCTGACCGACGGCCGGGGGTCCACCACCAACGGCAACGACCGGTGGCCCGACCAGCTGCTGTCCCGGCTGCACGGCCGGATCCCGGTGCTCAACCAGGCGGCCGGCGGCAACCGCATCCTCAACGACGGCCTCGGGCCCAGCGTGCTCGCCCGCCTCGACCGGGACGTGCTGGCGCTCGGCGCGGTCGGCTGGATGCTGATCTTCGAAGGGGTCAACGACATCGGCACGGCCGACGCCACCGACGCCGCCCAGCGCCAGGTGACCGACGACCTGATCGCGGCGTTCCGGCAGATCGTGACCCGGACTTCGGCCCGGGACATCGCGGTCTACGGCGCGACGATCACGCCGTTCGGCGGCAACACCGGCTACGACGACGCCGGCGGACTCCGCGAGAGGTCACGGCAGGCGGTCAACTCCTGGATCCGGCACAGCCGTACGTTCGACGCGGTGGTCGACTTCGACGCGGCCGTGCGCGATCCGGCCAACCCGCGGCGGATCCTCCCGGCGTACGACGTGGGGGACGAGCTGCACCTGACCCCGGCCGGTTACGGCGCGCTCGCCGCCGCCGTGCCGCCCGGGCTGTTCACCACCGCCCGGGCACCGTCCGCCCAGGTGGCGCCGGTCTAGCCGGCGCGCATTTTCCGCCGCCGGTCGTGGGCCCAGCAGCCGCGACCGGCGGCGGTTTCACACACGCCACGCATAGACGACGCCCGTGTAGGGCGAGAAGATCACCGCCACGATCCGGGCGTCGCCCGGGATCTCGCCGGTCACCCAGCCGGTCTGCGCCTTGCCGCCCGGCTCGCCGTGCAACGGATCGAACGGCGGCGCGGCCGTGGTGGTGACGAAGCCGGGAATCCAGTTCCGTCCCCGGCTGTCGATGAACGTCGTCGTGATCTCCGGGTTGAACGGCCAGGTCCTGGTGCCCACGCTCCGCAGCCGCAGCTGCACCGAGTACGCCCGGCGGCCGGCCTTCACGCCCGCGCCGGCCGGCGTCGGGTCCATGATCTTGAGCGGCGTGACCTCGAGCCGTTCGCCGGGCAGCCGGTCGGCGACCTGAGTCGCGCCCAGCCCCGGCCAGTTTCCCGGCCGGTAGGGCGGCGGCCGGACCGGCCCGGCCGGCTTCGACGCGTCGGCGACCAGGCTGTCGATGGCGAAGTAGCTCAGCTCGACCGCGGCCGGCACCTCGAAGTTCACCCGGCCGCGCCGCTCGTCACCGGGCATCAGCTCGGCGTTGTCGAGGTCGTCCCGCCCCTCGGTCTCCTCGACGTACGGCTGGTAGAAGTCGCCGTTCGCGGTCACGAGCCTCATCTTCGAGAACAGATCGACGGTCACGACCGACGAGTGGGCGAGCAGCCGGAGGCCGAAGCTGACCAGCCGGCACCCGGTGTCCGGCGTGCCCTCCGGCAGGGGGTCGAGCACCTCGGTCACCTGGGCGTCGACCAGGCCGCCGCCGCCCAGCACCGGTCTGGTCGTGCCGACCGGCTCGGGAGGGCGCGGCGCCGCCGTGGGTGCCGTGCCGTCGGGCGGGCAGCCGGCGGGTGGTGGGGGCCCGGTGTGGCCGGCACAGCCCGCGAGCAGCATCGCAACGACGAGGCCGGCCGCAGCCGGCCGACGGGGAGCCATGACCGACATCGTGCCGACCAGGCACAACACCACCGAGCGAGCCCGCCCGACGCCAGCCGGCTGAGCCCGCCCGGCTGAGCCCGCCCGGCTGAGCCCGCCCGGCTGAGCCCGCCCGGCTGAGCCCGCCCGGGACCCATTGGCCGAGGCCGCCCAGCGAGGCGGCCTAGCGGGCCAGCTCGTTCAGCCAGTCGCGGAGCAGGGCGGTCTCGGTCGGGCGGAACGGCAGGATAGCCGGGTCGGCGGTGGCCAGGGTGGCGTTCAGGGCCAGGGCCTGTGAGGCCAACCCGGGGGCGGCGGACGCCGGCGGGTCGGTGGTCAGGGCGGCGACGATCGTCTCCCGCATCTTCGCCGAGATCGACGGGTCGCGGGCGTCCGGCGGCAGGCCGAGCAGGGACAGCGTCACCCCGGTGATGGCGGCCACCGACAGGGCTGCGGCCACGGGCGGGGGCACACGCAACCGGCCGGCGGCGGCCACCCGGTCGAAGAACTTCAGCAGGAGCGCGTGTGCCTCGTCGGCGGCGGGCGGTCGGCGCCCCGGGCGGTCGGTGCCGAACATCAGCACGTAGAAGGCCGGGTGACGCAGCCCGAATTCGACGTGCGTGTCCCAGCCTCGGCGCAGGTCGGCAACGGGGTCGTCGGTGGGGGTCAGCGTGTGTTTCTCGTCGAGGTAGATGTCGAAGGCGTGGACGGCCAGCGCCGCCAGCAGCCCGTCCATGTCGCCGAAGAGCTGGTACAGGGAGGCGGCCCGGATGCCGGCGGCCGCGGCCACCGAACGGGTCGAGACGGCCCGGGCGCCGTCCCGCTCCAGAATCCCGGCCGCCGCCTCGAGGATCTGCTGCCGGCTGCGGCTCTTGGTCTCGTCCACCGTTGCAATGCTACCGCATTCGGCGTATCACTGATTCGGAACAGTGATACGGCTTGGAGGGGATCAGTGAACCGAGTTGGTTACGGTGCGATGCGGCTGGCCGGTCCGAACGTGTGGGGCCGACCGGCCGATCCCGAAGCGGCGCGCGCGATGCTGCGGTCGGCGGTCGAGCTGGGCGTCACGTTGTTCGACACCGCGAACGCCTACGGCCCGCGTACGGTCAATCAGTTGATCGGCGAAGCGCTGAAGCCCTGGCCGGAAGGCGTGATCGTCGGGAACAAGGTCGGCGCCGGGCGGGGCCCGGACCGGTCGTGGATCCTCACCCACCACCCCGGCACCGTCCGCCGGCAGGTCCATGAGGCGCTGACCGACATGGGCACCGAGGCCAGCGAGCTCACCTACCTGCGGCTGGCCGGCGACACGCCCGGCGTGGGCAGCGAGGTGCCGCTGGAGGACGCCCTCGGCGTGCTCGTCGAGCTGCGGGAACAAGGCCTCGTACGCCGGATCGGCCTCTCCGGAGCGTCGCCCGAGATGCTGGCCCGCGCGCAGAGGATGACGCCGATCGCCGCCGTTCAGAACCGTTTCAACCTGCTCGACCGCAGCGGCGTTCAGGTCCTGGCCGCCTGCGAGGCGCAGGGCATCCTGTTCGTCCCGTACTTCCCGCTCGGAGCCGGCAGACTCACCGACTTCGTCGAACTGCTCGCGCCCGCTCGGCGGCTCGGGGCCACGCCGGCGCAAGTGGCTCTGGGCTGGCTGCTGCGCCGGTCCCCGGCCGTGGTCGTCATCCCGGGCACGGCCGACCCCGGTCACCTGCGCTCCAACGTCGCCGCCGCCGGGGTCGCCGACCGGCTGACCGACGCCGAGGTGGCCCGGCTGACCGCCCTGGCCGACGAGTCGAAAGCGACCCTCGGCGCCTGACCCGTCAGCGGGCGTGGGCGTGGCTGCGGCGCTCGGCCTTGACCCGGTACATCGCGGCGTCGGCCTCGCGCAGCAGCTGTTCGGCGTCCCCGGCCGGGCCGGACGCCGCGCCCACGCTCGCACCGACCTGCACCGGCCCTCCCAGCAGGGGGATGGGTTCGGCCAACGACTCGGTGATCAGAGTAGCCAGCGACTCGGCGGCGGCCAGGGCGGCGCCCGGCAGGAGAACCGCGAACTCGTCGCCGCCCAGGCGGATCGCGCTCCCGCCGGCGCCGGCCAGGACGCCCAGCCGGTGGGCGACCGCGACCAGCACCTGGTCGCCCGCGTGGTGGCCGCGCTCGTCGTTGATCGGTTTGAAGCCGTCCAGGTCGACCAGCAGGATGCCGAGGACGTCGCCGGCCGGGGTGCCGCGCAGCTTCTGATCGAGCAGGGTGCGGTTGCCGAGGCCGGTCAGGCCGTCGTGGGTGGCCTGGTGGCGCAGTTCGTCTTGCAGGGCGCGCGCCTCGGTGATGTCGCGGGCGTTGAGCACGATGCCGTCGACGCTCGGGTTGTCGCTCAGGTCGGCGCCGACGATGTCGAGCCAGCGCAGGCTGCCGTCGGCGTGCCGCATGCGCAGCTGGGCGTTGACGTCGACGCCCGGTGCCGCGGCCAGCCGGGCGAACAAGGCGTCGAGCCGCGGCCGGTCCTCCACCAGGGCGTGCGTGCCGAGCAGGGTGCCGGTGAGGCGGGACGGGTCGACGCCTAGCACGCGCCGGCTGGCCGGGCTGGTGTACCGGATGAGGCCGTCCCCGCCGACCACCAGGGTCACGTCGGACGAGTGCTGCACCAGCGAGCCGAACCATTCGCGCTGGCGGTCGCGCTCGGCCAGCAGCCGCTCGTTGTCGTGGAAGGCGGCCAGTTGACGGCCCACCACCAGCGTGGTGATCACCAGGGTGCCGACCGCGACGCCCCACACCCGGATGTCGGCGTGCAACTTGAGCAGCACCACGACGAGCAGCACCTGAGTGACCGCGACGGCCACGTAGGGGAGTCGGCTCGACTGTCGCGCGGGCGAGGCCGGGGCCGGGCCGGTGGCCACCGTGAGCACCTCCTGGAAGCGCAGGCTCGCGGTGGTCAGCATGCACGGGACCAGCTGGGTCAGGAACGTCATCCGCGGGTCGTTGGTGCCGGTCAGCGTCGTGACCATGGTCGAGCCGAACCCGGTGCCGGCCAGCCCGATGCAGGCGAGCAGGGCCGGCGCCCGGCTGAACGGGGCCGAGCCGCTCATCACGAACTTGAGCAGGGCGAACGCGATCAGCAGCATGACCGCGCAGGTCGCCGCCCCGGCGTAGCGCTGCGGGCGGTCGCCGGTGGTCAGCACCGTGGCGACCGAGAAGTACCAGAGGAACACCGCGATGCCGGTCAGCGCGGTCGCCGTGTCGAGCCACAGGCGCAGGCGCTGACGGCCCGACCCGCCGAGCGGATGGGCGAGCATCGTCAGCACGACCGACGACATGCCGACCACCACGAAACCGGTCTGCACGATGCTGGTCGCCTTGTCCTGCGGGTTGAGGATGACCCGGACCGCCTGGTAGCCGTCGCCGATCGTGCAGCTCGCACCGGCCAGGATCACCGCCCGCCAGAACCGGCGGGCATATCGCGACCCGGCGGTCGCCCGGCTCAGGCGTACGGCGAGGGCCGCGGTGAGAAAGTCGAGGCCGAACTGGAGAACCCACGACGAGACGACCGCGCTCGGCGCCCCGGCGAACCAGAACCAGGGGAACGCGGCCACGGTGACGGCGGCCATGGCGACGAGCACCGGGTCGGCCCACGGCCGCCGTGCCTTGATCCCCACCCGAGTCGCTTCCATTGGCCGCACCGATCGGCGTCCGATGCGGCGACGTGAGATAACCGTAGGATTCGGTGGTGACTGTCATTCCGATCCGGCTCGTCGGTGACCCGGTGCTGCGGCAGCCGGCCGCCGAGGTGGCCGACTTCGACGCCGAGCTGCGCACGCTGGTGTCCGACCTCCGCGAGACCCTGGCCGACCGGGGCGGCGCCGGGCTGGCCGCGCCCCAGCTCGGGGTGGGCCGGCGCGTCTTCGTGATCGCGCCCCAGCTGGTCGACGGCGGCGTCGATCACCTGGTCAACCCGGTGCTCGACTTCCCCGACGACGAGGAGCAGGGCGGCCCCGAGGGCTGCCTGTCGATCCCCGGCATCTACCTCGACACGAAGCGGCGTCTCAACGTGGTGGCCAAGGGCTTCACCCAGCACGGCGACCCGGTGCAGGTGGTCGGCGACGGCCTGCTCTCGCGCTGCATCCAGCACGAGACCGACCACCTCGACGGCGTGCTCTTCATCGACCGGCAGGACCCGTCCCAGCAGCAGCGCCTGCTGGCGACTCTGCGGGAGGCGGCCTGGTTCGACGCGACGGTGAAGGCGAGCCCGCATTAGTTCGGCCCGGAGGGGGTAAGCGCTGGTCATGACCAGCGCAAACTTCAGCGAAGTCCAGACCCTCCTCGAGGATCTGGACTTCCCTGCCGAACGGGACCACATCGTCGCGCACGCCGAGGCTCGTGGCGCGCCCGCCGACTCGCCCGCGGTCAAGGCGCTCCGCGCCCTGCCGCCCGACGTCTATCGCGATATCTCGGAGGTCCGCAGCTCCGTCGCTCTGAACGACGAGCCGCCGGACTGAGACGACAGCGGGCCCGGCCACCAGGGCTTCCCGTTCCCGGTGGCCGGGCCTCTGCCAGCCGGCGGGCCTACGTCTCACGCGGGGGGTCGGGCACGCGAGACGTAGCGCCGGCGGTGGGGGCCGGTTGTCAGCTGAATCGAGCCGCGATCCAGTCCGCCACGAGGCTGGTCGTCGCCGTGACCGCGCCGTCGTGGTCGGCCCCTTGGACAGGGACGAACTGCACGGGCTGGGAGTACTGCTGCAACTCGGGCAGCAAGGCCTCAGCCGTGATGTCGTAGGGCACTGCCGCGTCCTCGGTGCCCTGGATCAGAAGGATCGGTGCGCTCGACGGCTGCTGGGCCGGGTTCGCGAAGTGCACCAGTTCGTTGACGACAGGCGTGGAGAGCGCGCCGCCGACCAGGAGCTGCGAGGCGGTCAGCGACTGGTACGTCGAGAGGATCTCGTTGAGGCAGCCGGCGGCGAGCACCGGCGTACGCATCTTGGCCGGGCTGGCGAGCGGGCTGGTCGCGCTGAACGTCGTGTCGACCGTCTGCAGGCCGTAGAGCGCCATCACCAGGTAGCCCTGGCCGGGCGTGCCCGGGATCAGGGGAGCGAAAAGGTCGGCGTTCGAGACCGGGGCGATCGCCGAGACGCCCTTCAGCGTCAGGTTCCCGTCGTACGAGGGAGCCAGCTCACCGGCGAACAGCGCGCCCTGGCCACCCTGGGAGTGGCCGTCGATCGCGTACTGCGTGCTGAGCGCGGAGTCGAGGTTGCGCGCCGCCTTGACGCTGTCGATGATCGCCCGGCCCTCGCTGCCGCCGATCAGGTACGGGTGGGACTGTGACGTGCCGAGCCCCGGGTAGTCGGGCGCGGCGACCGTGAAGCCCTTGGCCAGCAGCGCCGCGACGGCGGCCCGGGCCTCGGGCCAGAAGACGTTGAAGTTGGTGGACGGGGTGCACTGGTCGGCCAGCCCGGTGGTGCCGTGGGCCCAGACCACGGTCCTGTTCACCTTGCCGGTCTTCGGGGTCATGACCAGGCCGGTGGCCGTGATCGCGGAGCCGCTGACCGAGGTCGTGTAGTAGGTGATGCGCTTCCCGGTGGCGAGGGGCGCCAGCTCGGGCGGCAGGGTCGCCGCGGTCGAGGACTGGATGGAGCCCGGTGTCGTGGCCGCGTTCGCGGGCGAGCCACTCACGGTGAGCCCGGCGGTGGTGAGGACAGCGACTGCCAGCAGCACAGGCGCTTTCCGCCGGAAGGCGTGCGACATCAACGGTTCCTTTCGGGGTGTGTTTTCCGGGCAGGGAGCAGCCCGGAATGAATTACTAAAGAGGAAGAGAAAATTCAGCGGGTGCAGGCGAAATGGTCGGCGATCCGCCGGAGAGCGTTGATGGTCTCCAGGTCACGGGCGGGATCGTCCTGGGTCGGCCAGGCGCTGCACTTGACGATCACGACATCGGCGGCGGGGTCGACGAACAGGTATTGTCCGTGCACGCCGAGTCCGGTGAACGCGTCGAAACAGGCGCTGCCGAGCGTCCACCACTGGTTCGCGTACCCGTAGTGGTCGTAACCGCTCGGTCCGAGCGCGCCCACCGCCAGCTGGGGGAGGTCGCTGCCGCGGCTGCGGCGCACCCAGTCGCGGGGGACGATCTGGCGGTCGCCGGCCACGCCGTCGTGGGCCATGAGCAGGCCGAGGCGGGCGAGGTCGCGCGGGGTGGCGTTGAACGAGCCGGCCCCGATGGCGGTGCGGGGGCGGGCCCGGGTGAGCCAGTAGAAGGCGTCGCGGTCGGCGCCGAGGTGCCGCCACAGGCGGTCGGACAGGTACGCCGCGAGGGACATGCCGGTCGCCGCCTCGAGCACCCAGCCGAGCACCTGGGCGTCGAAGGTCGAGTAGTTGAACCGCTCGCCGGGCTCGGCCGTGCGGCGGGCTGATTTGATCACCTCGGCGACGTTGCCGCCGCCCATCACGGCCTGCTCGAAGCGCTTGATGCCGCTGTCGGACACGTCCCACGTCTCGAGTCCGCCGACCCCGCTGGTCATCGTGAGCAGCTCTTCGAGGGTGGTGGATTCGTAGGCCGTGCCGGCGAAGTCGGGGCGGTAGTCGGTGACGCAGTCCTTGACGCTGCCGATCTCGCCGGCGGCCAGCGCGATGCCGACGAGCATCGAGGTGACCGACTTGGAGACCGAGAACTGCTGCATGCGGGTGCGGGGGCCGGCGAAGGCACCCGGATAGTACTCGTGGACGATCGCGCCGTTGTGCAGCACGACGAACGCGGTGGTGAAGGTGCGGCGGTGCAGCTCGGTGAGGCTGTGGTCGCGGCCGTCGAACCAGTAGGTCAGGTTGAGCGGCTGCGGGTCGCGAGGGATCGGCCGGTGATGCCCGGGGCCACGGGACACCCGCTCGGTCGGCATCAGCCAGTTCATGTGAGTGAAGGTCCACTCGTTGAACGGCCGGCGCATGATCAGGTCACCCTGCCGGTCCCACCAGGACGGATCCTTGGGCGGGGTCGGAACGGCCGGGCGCTCAGTGGTGCTGGTCATGGGTTGCGCCCGTCGAAGGGGGGATGCTGGAAGACCTCGTGGAGGGTCTGGTGGTCGGGGGAGTCGATCGGGACCAGGTAGCCGCGGAGGATGCCGAGCACGGCCTTGCCGAGCAGGTTTCCGGACGGGTCGTCGCCGGCCACCCCGGCATTGGGGTCGCCGAGGTGCCGGATGGCGAAGCCCTCGGTCAGCGCGGCGAAGATGTTGGTGAACTCCTGGATCGTGATGCCGTCGCGCAGCCGGTAGCCGCGGGCCGCCATGAAGGCCTCGTAGATCTTGCTCCACGGCTCGAGGGCGCCCGCGTACTGATTCGCGATCGACTCGTGGATGCCGTCGTTGCGGTCGGCGGTGGCGACGACGACCAGTTGCAGGCGGAACAGCGGCATCCGGCAGATCGCCATCAGCTCGTAGTAGGTGGCCCGCTCGACGGCGTCGACGAAGCTGTCGCCGGTGATCAGCCAGTCGCCGCGGGTCTCGATGCCGGCGCCGTACTGCGGGTCGTAGTTCATGGCGTGGAAGAGGAACGAGAGCAGGTCGTTGAGGTAGTCGTCGTGGCTGGCCCAGGTCGACCGGTACGGCCCGGTGCCGCGCTGCCGCAGGAACGGCGGCTCGAGCTCGGCCACCTCGCGGGACAGCGCACGCTCCGACAGGAAGTGCAACCCCGACCAGAACTCCTTGCGACCGTCACCCACGCATGCGACCTCGAGGGGCGTGCCCAGGTGCCGCTCGACGAGGTTGGCGCCAGCCTTGAGGTAGGACGCGACCTTGAGCGAGTTGATCAGGGCCGCCCGGGTCGACTCCCGGACACCCTTCACGCGGGAAACGATGCCGGAAAAGTCCTGGCTGTAGGGGTATGGCAGGTCCTTCTTGCCGTACGTCATGAGGTGATTCTTGTCGGATTCCGGGACATCTCAAGTGCGCGCATGCGTAGTACTTGAAGTCCTGTCCTTCGTGCAGAAGCCCCGGAAGATTAATCTCACTTTAAGTGAACGGATGAATGCGCTCCGAAAGTGAATCGGGGCCCCCCCCACCCCCCCGGGGCGCGGTAAACCCCCCCCGGGCGAGTTTATGGTGCCGCGGCCCCCCAATCCCCCCCACCACC
>NZ_JBFBAD010000193.1:0-15792 GCF_040682075.1 Actinoplanes sp. NPDC051411
CGGCCGCAGAGCGGCCAGCGGACCGCCGCCGGTGCCGCCGCGGCCTCGCCGCCCGGGCATTCACGCAGGTCGGCGAGGAGGGCGGCGGCGTCCTGGTAGCGGTCGTCGGGGTCCTTGGCGAGCAGGCGCCCGACGATCGCGCCGAGGGCCGGGTCGAGGCCCGGACGCAGCGAGGCCGGGTCGGGCACCGGCGCGGTCAGGTGCAGGCGCAGCAGTTCGCCGACGTCGGACGCCTCGAACGGCAGCCGCCCGGTCAGGCACTCGAAGAGCACGACGCCGAGCGAGTAGAGGTCGGAGCGCGCGTCGACCGGCCGTTTGAGCATGCCCGACTGCTCGGGCGACGCGTAGAGGAAGGTGCCGACCGCCTCGTCGCCCTGTTGGGCGCCCAGCAGCGCGAGACCGAAATCGATCAGCTTGTCGGGATCGGTCATGATGTTGCCCGGCTTGACGTCGCGGTGCACCAGGCCGACCCGGTGGGCCGCGGCCAGCGCGCGGGCCAGGTTGGCGGCCAGCTCGACCACCCGCTCCGGGGCGAGGGGGCCGCGGGCCAGGAGGTCGGCCAGCGACCCGCCGGGGAGGTATTCGAGGACCAGCGCGGGCCCGTCGCCGAACCGGCCGGCCGCGTGGATCCGGGCCACGCCCGGATCGTTCACGCAGGCCAGCAGCGCCGCCTCCCGCTGGAAGGCGGCGGGCAGGGCCGGGTCGGCGGCGGCTTCACGGTGGGGTCGCTTGAGGGCGTACGCCACGCCGTCGCGCCGCGCGCGGTGAACGGTCGTGAACGCGCCCCGGCCGAGCTCGTCCTCGATCTCGAGGCCGGTCAGCACATCGTTCAGGAGGTGGTCCATCACGGGAGGTCTCATTCCGCAGTTGCCGATTCGACCGCTTTGATCGGCCGGAAAGCAACGAACCTGAAACCGTGTGTGATGAATCGCTTACAGCTTGTCCGAGATCCCGGCCGCCGCGAAGGCCCGCTCGATCACGTCGCGCCCCTCGGTGAAATGGGCCCAGCTGTCGCAGTGCACCGGCACCACCCGGCGGGCGCCCGTGATCACCGCCGCCTCGGCCGCCATCGCGCTGTCCAGCGTGAGCAGCGCGTTGTCGAACAGGCCGGCCCGCGCCCCACCGGCGAAGATCACCGCGGTGTCGATCGGGCCGAGCCGGTCCGCGATCTGCCGCACGACCTCCAGCGAGGCGTTGTCGCCACTCACATAGGTCGTCGGCAGCCCGTCGCCGGTCAGCACGAACCCGATCACCTCGCCGGTCACCGGCTCACACCCCTCGGGCCCGTGCTGGGCCGGCACGGCGGTCACGGTCACGTCCTTCACGTGGATGCTCTCCCAGGGCGCCAGACCCCGAGCGGTGCCGGCCAGCCGGCCCGCTCCCCCGCGGGTGGTCAACGTCAGGGGTACGCGGGTGAGCAGCTTCCGCCCCGAGCGGTCGAGGTTGTCGGGGTGCTGGTCGTGCGACAGCAGCACCACGTCGACCGGGCCGAGCCCGGACGGGTCGATCGTCGAGGGCGCGGTCTTGGTGAGGAACCGGCCGTCGCCCCGCGGGTAGTCACCGGGCGGGTCGAAGGTCGGGTCGGTCAGGAACCGCAGTCCCCCGAACTCGATCAGAGCGGTCGGGCCGCCGAAGACGCGGATGTCCGTCATCGATCGTTCTCCTCACGGTTTTTCAGGTCAGTTACCGTGAGGGAACGCTAGAGGATTCTCACGCGAAAGCGCAAGGATTAGCATGAGACGATGACCGACGTCCCGCCGCCCGCCCCCGGCGCCGACCGGCACCCGGCGCTCGACCTGGCCAACACCCCCCTCGCCCTGACCAGCGGCGAGGTCGACCTGCTGGCGACCCCGGCCCAGGCGGCCGCGTGGCTGATCGGACGCGGCCTGGCGCCACCGGGCTCCTCGGTGCTGGAGCTCTGCGCGAGCCGGCTGCGCACCCTGCGCGGGCACGTCCGCGGCCTGCTGTCGGCCCGGGTCACCGGGAGCGCCCCGGCGGCCGACGACCTGGAAGCGGTAAACACCGCCCTGACCCGGGCGCCGTCCACCGACATCCTGCGGTGGGACGCCGAGCACGGGCTCCACCGGGCGGCCGCCCACCCGATCGACCAGATGCTCGAACGGGCGCTCGCCGTCATCGCCGCCGACGCCGCCGACCTGCTCACCGGCCCGGCCGCGGCCCGCCTCGCCGCGTGCGGCTCGCCACCGTGCCGCCGGTTCCTCGTGCGGACCCACGCGGCCCGCCACTGGTGCTCCGTCCGCTGCGGCGACCGGGCGCGGGCGGCCCGCGCGTACGCCCGCAGACGCGAGCCGGCCCCGCCGGCTTGACCCTCACGCGGGTCAGCCTCGCCGAATCGGCGTCGTGGACAACGATCAATCCGAGCGCCTCGTGGTCCGCGACCCCGACGGGCACTGTTTCACCGTCGGCCGGGTTCACCGTCGGCCGGGTTCACCGTCGGCCGGGGCCGAACAACGGCTGTGTGAGATCGCCGGCCACTACGGCCTCACCACCGAGACGATCTCCACCCGGGGGCATCGATAGGGTGGCGGGGTGCAGCCGGGCGACGCCGTCATCCTCGTGCTGGGCGGCGTCGGCGCGGGACTGACCGGCTCGATGGCCGGGCTCGCGTCACTCTCCAGCTATCCGGCCCTGCTGGCGGTGGGCATCCCGCCGATCGCGGCCAACGTCACCAACACGGTCGCGCTGCTCGCCAACACCGTCGGCACCGCCGCCGGCACGCAGCGGGAACTGGCCGGCCAGGGGCGCCGCCTGCTCGGCCTGTCGGCGGTCGCCGCGCTGGGCGGCCTCGCCGGGGCGGGACTGCTGCTGAAGACACCGTCGTCGACCTTCGAGTGGATCGTGCCGCTGCTGATCGCCCTCGGCGCGGCGCTGCTGCTCCTGCGCGACCCGCTGCGGCGCTGGGCCGGCCACCACACCATGTCACGGCCGGTGCTGGGCGGCGCGATCTTTCTCATCGGCATCTACGGCGGCTACTTCGGGGCGGCCGCGGGCGTGCTCATGCTGGCCGTCCTGGCGGTGGCCGCCAATGAGCCGCTGCCGGTGACCAACGCCGTCAAGAGCGTCGTGCTCGGCGCGTCCAACCTGTCGGCGGCGATCATCTATGCGCTGGTCGCACCGGTGAACTGGCCGGCCGCCGGCATCCAGGCGATCGGCTGCCTGGTCGGCAGCTGGATCGGCCCGTCCCTGGTCCGCCGGATCCCGGAACGCCCACTGCGCGCGGCGATCGCGGTCGCGGCGCTCGGACTCGCCGTTTACCTGTGGTGGCGGGCGGCTCACTGAGAGGCCTTCCTCAGCGCCGGCTGAGCCGGAGTTCCGCACGGTCCACGCCCGGTGCCGGTCGCAGCGGTTGCCGACGTCCGAGAGGTAGGCGAGATCGTGCTGCCCGCGCGGCAAACGCTTGCATCTCGAGGCCGGTTTGGCTATTGCCTATCAAACACATAGGAGGTGTAGGGTGACGGCACAGTTTCTGAGGTGAGCGAGGTATCGCATGCGCAGACTCACCGAATCGGCCGCCGGACAGCTGATCGCGGCGCGGGCCTTCGCCGGCGGCCCGCCCGGCTTCGTGGGGGCGGCCCTCGACCTGCCCGGCCCGGCAAGCCCCGCGGGAACGACTCCCGGCCGGCCGGTCGCGTTCGGGGCGGGCCGGGAGCAGGCGCAACCGGAGGGTTCGGCGCGGCGGGCGCTCCGGCACGGGTTCCTGGCCGCCCGGGCCGACGGGTCGGTGACGGTCAGCGGGCCGCCGTCGCCAGGGTTGGAGAGTTGCCTGGCCCGGATGGGCGACGACCTCGCCACGCTGCTCGGAATCCGGTCCGGTGGAGGGGCCGTGGCCGGCATCCGGGTCGGGGTCGAGGCGGGGCTCGACGGCGGTGGGCCGCTGGGCCTGAACCGGAGGTGGCGGCTGGCGCACACGCTGGCCCCGGTGCTGGCCGCCGCCTTCGCCAACAGCCCGTCGGGCGGCGGGTGGCGGAGTGGACGCGCGGCCCGGCATCGGAATCGGCCGGTGCTGCCCGGGACGGCAGACGCCGGGCCGGTCGGGATCGGGCTGGTCACCGCTATCGGGTCGGAGTCCACCTCCACCTCCGGGGCCAGGGCCGGCGAGTTCGATCAGGGCGGGTCTGCGGCGAGCGCGGGTGGAAGCCATCCGAGCGGAAGCCGTCCCGGCGGGAGCGACTCGGGTGGGAGCAATCTGGTCGGGGACGGGCCGGCTTCGCGCGGAAGCGGGGGCGCGGCCTTGAATCCCTGCATCGCCGAACTGGGTGGGATCGATCCGCGGTGGGGCCGCGAAGGTCCGGGAGCGGATCCGCGGGCGGGGTGGACGGCCTCGGTGATGGACGCGACGGTGGTCGGCGGCGACCGGAGTTTCCGGGACTGGACGCGGTCGGACGAGCCGCCCGTGGAGGACGACCTCCGGCGCCACCTGGACGCGCTGCGGGCGCCGGTCAAGGCGCTCGGGCACCTCGAGCTCGACGTCGCCGACGGGCAGGAAGGGGACGGCTGGCGGGTGGCGGTCGCGGTCATCGCCACGCTGCTCGACGACCCGGTGGCGGCCACGGCGGCCGAGGCGGCGACGGGTCATTTCGCGTACGGGCAAGGGGTTTGGGAACGCGCGGCGCGCGACGCCCTCGCCGACGCCGAACTCGCCGCCGCGGCCCGGGAATGTTTTGTGGCGGCTTATGCCGCCCTGGCCCGCCGGGGAGCGCCGCGCGAACTGCGGGATGCCGTGGCCGCCTACACGGAGCGGTACGTGATGCGCGGACGCTGCCCGGCCGACGACTGCCCGTATCAGGTGGGCTGACGCCGGCTTCGGCGAGGAAACGCTTGACCCGCACCCCGAGGTGCGGGTTTAGCGTCGCGGCATGGTCACAGCATCGAGCGCCGGCACCGACATCCGGCAGTACCTGCGGGGCCTGCCGGTGTTCGCCGGCGAGCTACCGACGTTCGACCCGGCCGAGGCGCCGGACCGGCCGGAGGCGCTGTTCGCCGGTTGGCTCACCGCGGCGGTCGGCGCGGGCGTCCCCGAACCGCACGCCATGACGCTGTCGACGATCGGGGCCGACGGTGCGCCGTCCGCCCGGGTCCTGATCCTCAAGAACGTCGACGACCGCGGCTGGCAGTTCGCCGTGCACGCGGCAAGCCCCAAAGGCCGGGACCTCAGCCGGCATCCGGCGGCCGCGCTCACGTTCCACTGGCCGGAACAGGGGCGCCAGATCCGCGTACGCGGTCCGGTGAGCCCGGCCCCGGCCGACCTCAGCGCGGCCGACTTCCTCGCCCGGCCGGCCGGCTCCCGCGCCGAGGCCTCCCTCGGCCGGCAAAGTCGGCCGCTGGCGAACCGGGAAATCCTCGATCTCGCTGTCGAACGGGCCCGCGCCCGGATCGCCGAGGATCCCGGCTTCGTGGATCCAGAGTGGACCGTGCAGACCGTGACCGCCACTGAGGTCGAGTTCTGGCAGGGCGACAGGGAGCGCAAACACACCCGCCTGCTTTACACGCGCACCGGCTCCGGTTGGACACGGGTGATGCTGTGGCCATGACCGACGACTTCGTGCCCATGGAATCGGGCTTCTGCGGGCGCGGCAGAACCTGTAGCCGCCTGCCGCGACGCCGATCAGGTGGCAAGGCTGGGGCTGTTCGCCGTCTAGTGTGGCCGGAGCGGGCCCAGGGTCTCCCGATGGAGTCCAGCCCAGCGCGGCCGGTCAAGTAGCGCAATGGTGGATGGCGACCACGCCGTCCTGGTGCTCCGCGAGCATAGTGGAGCTGTCGGCGCTGTCCGTCAGATGCTGCTGCCAGGTGGTGACCCGCCGGTCAGGATGGTGCGCGCCACATGATTGGTCAACGTAGTGGAGTCTGATCAGTGATGCTGTCGGCCGCACAGTGCGTGGAGGTGCACCGGCTGGCGGTCGCCGGCCGGGAGGCTGGCATCGCTCGCGACGTAGGCGACAGGGTGGCTCGGGTATGGCTCGCCCGATCCCGGTTCGCCGATGTGGTCCGACTGGCGGAGTTGACTCTGACCCTGGGCGAGGATCCCGGCGCCTTCTACGACCTGGGGTGGGCGAAGCGGGTTACCGGGTTCCCGGCCGAGGCGCTGGCCGCGTTCGACCGGGCGCTCGGCCTGTACCGCAACCGCCACCACCGCGGCAACGAGGCGGCCACGCTGAACAACATCGGCAGCGCGCACGACAGGATGGGCAACCGACAGCGGGCCCTGGACTACTACGGGCAAGCCCTGCCCATCCTGCGGGAAGTCGGCAACCGCGCCCGTGAAGCGGCCACGCGGTTCAACCTGGCGATGGTCTGCCGCCGGCAGGGTGACCTTGACCGGGCGGTGGCCGAACTGGAGCAGGTCGTGGAGTTGGATCGGCAGGTCGGTCATCCTGACCTGGAGTCCGACATGGCCATGCTGGAACAGATCCGCCAGGAGCGGACGTGAGCCCGGTCCGGCGGTTGCTGGGGACCGGACGGGTTGTCCGTCAGGACTGGGTGTCGGATGATCGCTCGTTCGGGTGATGGTCGGCGCGTGCTGTGCTATTCGTCGATGCGGCATGGCGGGAGCGGGAGGATGAGCGTGGCGACTGCGTCGATTGTGGTGTCCGGGCCGGGCGCGGAACGACTGGCCGGGGAGCTTCACGCCGCCTTGGAGAAGGCCGCGACGGCGGGAGATCGGGTCTCCCCGGTTGAGGTGGAGCGGTCGGCCTCATTGGTGATCGCCCAACCGCGGTCCGGCGAACGGAGCTGAGGAATCCGGTGGAAGAGTTCAAGCTGGAGATCTTCGCGCGGACCTCCGACTACACCGAGCTTCGATTTTCCCGCAACGGCGAGGCACCGGCGATTCGTGGCCTCGACCGCGCCACGATCGACAGTTTGATCGGCCTCGTGAACCGGGTCTACGCCGAGGACTCGGTGGCGCAACGCGTGTTCGGTTCGACGGATCTGCGGGAGCTCGGCGAGAAGCTGTACGACTTCCTGGACGGCGACGAGCGATGGCTGGACCAGGTGTCGGCCGACCCGCGGGGCATCGCCTTGCGGATCTCGGCCGAGGAGCGGTTGCGGCATCTTCCGTGGGAACTGGTCGTCAAGAACGGCTCCTACCTGGCGGTCAATGAGCTGACCCCGCTGCTGCCGATCCGGGCCTCCAGTGCGCTCACCTCCGTCGCCGGCGACGTGAAACCCCAGAACCGGCCGTTGCGCGTCCTGTTCATGGCCACCTCGCCCGAGGGCGTGGAGCCGGTGCTGAGCTATGAGGCCGAGGAGAGCGGCATTCTGACGGCGACGGCCAACTCCGGCACCGAGCTGGTGGTCGAGGAGAGCGGAACGCTGGAAGGGCTGAGGTTCACCGCGGAGTCGTACGGGGCCGGCCATTTCGACGTCCTCCATCTGAGCGGGCACGCCACCATCGACCAGGGGCAGCCGAAGTTCCTGGTGGAGAACGAACTCGGCGGGCTGGTGCTGGCGTCGGTCGACGACATTGCCCGCGCGATGGTGGGCCAGTGGCCGCGCCTGGTGTTCGTCTCCGGATGCCTGACCGGCGGCGCCCCGGCTGCCGGATCGATCCCGTCGATGAGTGAGAGCCTCGTCAAGGCGGGCGCCCCGATGGTGCTGGGGTGGGCGCTGCCGGTGGGCGACGTCTCGGCCACGGCGTTCGCCACGCACCTTTACCACGCGCTGGCGGCGGGGCAGCCGCTGGATCGGTCGGTGGTGACCGCCCGGCAGCGGCTCTACACAGGACAGAGCCGCAGCTGGCACCTGCTGCGCGCGTACGCCGACGCGTCTCCGCTGAAGCCGGTGGTCACGCCGTTGAACACTGCCGGCCGCGAGCGGGTCCGGGTCCGGCACGCGGCGGACGAGTTCCTGGACCCGCAGACCCGGATCTCCCGGGTGGCCTCCCGGGCCGGTTTCGTCGGCCGGCGGCGGGTGATCCAACGGTGCCTGCGCACCCTGAAGCAGCCCTTCGGGTCGCCCGGGGCGGCTCAGGCACTGGTGCTTCAGGGCATGGGCGGATTGGGCAAGAGCACCCTGGCGTCGCGGCTGCTGGAGCGGATGCCGACCCACCAGCGAGTGGTCTGGTTCGGCCGGATCGACCTCACCAAGTTCCGGGAGCTGACGTCGGCAGTCGCCTTCCGGACCCTGGATCAGCAGGCTGAGGCGGCCGCGATGCTGGCCCGCGACGACATCGACCTGTTCGTGCGGCTGCGCCACCTGCTCGACGGCCCGCTCGACCAGATTCCCTGCCTGTTCGTCTTCGACGACTTCGAGGACGGCAATCTGGAGGAGCGCGACGGCGCCTACGTGCTCGCGCCGGAGATCGCGCGGATCCTGCCGGCGCTGCTCAGGGCCATCGACGAAACCAACAGCCCGAGCCGGGTCATCATCACCAGCCGCTACCGCTTCCCCATTCCGGCCGGCACGACGCTCCGGGTCGAGGCCCTCGAAACGCTGACCGAGGTCGAGCAGACCAAGAAGGTCGCGAACCTGCCCAACCTGCGCCCGCAGTCCCCGGTCGGCGCCGGCGTCAAGGACCGGGCCATCCTGGCCGCCTGCGGTAACCCGCGGCTGCTCGACTGGCTCGACCGGATCATCGTCGACCCGGGCCTGGACCTCGACGAGCTGATCACCGCGATCGAGAACGAAGCCGCCCGCTTCCGGGAGAGCATCTTCGCCCAGAAGCTGCTCGGCACCCAGTCGCCCGATCTGCAAAGGATGCTGGCCAAACTGAACTCGGTCGAACTTCCCGTCCCCGCCGCGACCGTGCATGCCGTCCACGACCACCCCGAGGCGGCCGCGCACATCAGGCGGGCGGCCGAACTCGGGCTGCTCGAGGAGGGCGCCGACCCGGAGACCGGCGAGCCCCGCTACTTCGTCTCCAACGTCCTGCGCCCCCTGATCCGGCCCCTCATCACCGACGACGAATACCGCGAGGCGTGTGCCGCCGCGGCTCGATCCCTGTACCGGATCTGGGTCCTGGAGGAGCCGCCCGCCGAAACCGGCCCGAAGCCATGACGTCGGTGCCGCGGTGGGTGGAGGTGCACCGGTTGGCGGTGGCCGGCCGGGAAGCCCGGATCGCCCGCGACGTGGGGAGCGCGGTGGCCCGGGTGTGGCTGGCCCGGTCCCGGTTCGCCGATGTGGCCGGGCTCGCGCAACTCACGTTGACCTTGGGTGAGGATGCGGACGCCCTCTACGACCTGGGATGGGCGAAACGCGCTACCGGGTTTCCGGCCGATTCGCTGGCCGCCTATGGCCGAGCGCTGAGCCTGTTCCAGGACGACCAGGACCGCGGAAACGAGGCCGCTACGTTGAACAACATCGGCAACGTGTACGACGGCCTCGGTGACCGGCAGCAGGCACTGGACCACTACGAACGGGCCCTGCCCATCACGCGGGAGGTCGGCAACCGGACCGGCGAGGCCACCACCTTGAACAACATCGGCATGGTGCACAACGGCCTGGGCGACCGACAACGGGCCCTGGCCTACTACGAACAGGCCCTGCCCATCCTGCGCGAGGTCGGCGACCGCGCCGGCGAAGCCACCACCTTGAACAACATCGGCAGCGTGCACAACGGGCTGGGCGACCGGCAACGGGCCCTGGCCTACTACGAACAGGCCCTGCCCATCCTGCGCGAGGTCGGCGACCGCGCCGGCGAAGCCACCACCTTGAACAACATCGGCATGGTGCACAACGGCCTGGGCGACCGACAACGGGCCCTGGCCTACTACGAACAGGCCCTCCCGATCCGGCGCGAGGTCGGCAACCGGGCCGGCGAAGCCACCACCCTGAACAACATCGGCATGGTGCACAACCGGCTGGGCGACCAACAGCAGGCCCGGGAGTACTACGAACGCGCCCTGGCCATCACGCGGGAGGTCGGCAACCGACCCGGCGAAGCCACCACCCTGAACAACATCGGCGGCGTACACCACGACCTGGGCGACGGGCAGCGGGCCTTGCACTACTACGAACAGGCCCTGCGGATCATGCGGGAGGTCGGCAACCGGGCCGGCGAAGCCACCACCTTGAACAACATCGGCAGCGTGCACAACGACCTGGGCGACCGGCAACAGGCCCTGCACTTCTACCGGCAAGCGCTGTCTACGCTGCGGCAGGTCGGTGACCGGGCCAGGGAGGCGGTCACGCGGTACAACATCGCGATGGTCCACCGCCACCAGGGTGAGCTCGACCGGGCGGTGGCCGAGCTGGAGCAGGTGGTGGAGTTGGACCGGCAGGTCGGTCATCCCGACCTGGAGTCCCACGCGGCCATGCTGAAGCGGGTCCGGGACGAACTCAGCGGTCGCTGAGGCAGGCGCTCAGGCCGGCCACGAAGCGGTCCAGGTCGTCCGTCGTCGTGCCGAGGCCGAAGCTCGCACGCAGCAGCCCCGGGGTCTCGCCGCAGGCGGCGACTCCGGCCCGGCCGGTCAGGTGGCGCACCAGCGGGTGCGCGCAGAACTGCCCCGCCCGCACGCCGACCCCGTGTTTCACAGCGAGTTGGTCGGCGACCACGGCCGGGTCGTGGCCGGGCAGCGCCAGCGAGACGATGCCCACGCGTGGCGAGCCGGGGCCGAACAGGCTCACCTCGACCGCGCCCGGCACCCCGCGCAACCCGGCCCGCAGGTGGGCCAGCAGCTCCTTCTCGTACGAGCGGTCCGCGTCGGTCAGGGCCGTACACACGGCGGCCAGGGCGACCGCGCCCAGCAGGTTGGGGGTGCCGCCCTCGTGGCGGGCCGGTCCCGACGCCCACCGGACCTCGCCCGCGCCGACCGCCGCGCTCGCCCCGCCGCCGGCCAGGTAGGGCGGCGCCGCGTCGAGCCAGTCGGCGCGGCCGGCCAGGACACCGGCGCCGAACGGGGCGTACAGCTTGTGGCCGGACAGCGCCACGTAGTCGGCGTCGAGGTCGGCCAGGGACACCGGCACGTGGGGTGCCAGCTGGGCGGCGTCGACCACGATGCGGGCGCCGTGGCGGTGGGCGACCTCGGCCAGGCGGCGGACCGGGAGGATTTCGCCGGTGACGTTGCTGGCGCCGGTCACGGCCAGCAGCTTCGGGCCGCGGAGGACCCGGAGCGCCGCCGCGGCCGCGGCCACGGCCTCGTCGGCCGAGGCCGGCGCGGGCAGGCGTACGGGGTCGGGCCATGGGAGCAGCGTGGCGTGGTGTTCCGACTCGAACACGACCGTACGGGTGCCGGCCGGGAGGGCCCGCGCGAGCAGGTTGAGGGCGTCGGTGGTGTTGCGGGTGAAGACGACCTCGTCGGACGGGCGGGTGCCGAGGAAGCCGGCGACCACGTCGCGGGCCCGCTCGTACTCCAGGGTTGAGGTCTGCGACCGCAGGCCGGTGCCGCGGTGGACGCTGCCGTAGTAGGGCAGCAGGGCCTGGACCGCGTCGGCCGCGGCGCGCACGCAGGGGGCGGTGGCCGCGTAGTCGAGGTGGATGAAGCCGTCGACGCCGACGACGTCGAGCGGTGAGGTGTGCACGGCGAGGGACATGAAGGGGCCTCCGTGAGGGTCCGCGCTTGCCCGCGTCGGTCGACGCCGGCCTGGTCTTCACCCGGGGCACCCCATCGCAGACGCAAGGGTTGCCGGCCAGCAAGCCGGGGCTGTGTGCTGGCACTCATGACCTGCCGAGCAGGCTAGCAGACGAATTAGGGTTGCCGGCATGTACGCCGACGACTGGGCCGCGTGGCATGAAGCACACGAACGCCGACGCGCGCGACCCCACGGGCTTCTGGCCGCGACCGGACTCCATTGGCTGACGCCCGAGTGGCAGCGTTTCGACGACGTCCCCGGCGAGTGGCGCGATGCCCCCGACGGCGTGTCGATGAGAACGGAAGACGGCGAAACCAACCTGGGCCAGGTCGGCGAGGACGGCGTCGAGCTGATGTTCGGCGACGTGATGGCCGAGGTCGCCCGCCGCGGCACCGAAGTCATCCTGCGACCGCGCGACCCGCGGAACCCGGTTCGCCTGGCCTACAAGGGAACCCCGGCCTTCCCGCCCGACGAGAAGTGGATCGTCACCGGGCGTTTCGTCGAGGACCGCCAGGAGATCACGATCGACACGGTGGTCGACGGTCTCAAACTCGCCGACGCGGCGCTGGGCCGGGTCGATTTCACGCTCGAGGGCACGGAACTGAGCCTGACCGTGTTCGACGGGTTCGAGATCATCTTCCGGGACGCGACGTCGGGCGTCACCACCTACGGCGCCTCACGGACCCTGACGATCGACCCGCCGGCCGACGACGGCACGGTGGTCCTCGACTTCAACCGGGCGACCAACCTCCCGTGTGCGTACACGGAGTTCGCGACCTGCTCCCTGCCCCCGCCCGAGAACGTCCTGCCGGTCGCCGTCGAGGCGGGCGAGAAGTCGCCCTGACCTAGGGCCTGTCCTGGGCGCCCCGATCGTCGAGCTCGTCGTTCCAGTACCGCCTGAGCACCGTGGGCACGTCGTCGCGCAGCGCCGTGCGCACCAGCTCCAGCTGCTCGGCGCTCAGCGGAATCGCCGGGAACGCCGCGCCGACCGCCGCCGCGAACGCCGACCCGCGCCGGGCCAGGCGCGGGGCGACCGCGACGTAGGCCTCGACGTACGGCGCGACGAGCGGCGACGGCGACCACAGGCCGCGGGCGAGCGCCCGGAAGCGGCGTACCGACACGTCCGGGTCCTCGGTCATCGCCGCCCAGGCGGCCGCTTTCGCCTCGGCCGTCGGACGGGCGGCCAGCGCGGTCAGCGCGCCGAGTTCGCCCGCCGCGGTGCCGTCCCGCACCCGCTCGGCCTCGATCTGTGCCGCGTCGAGGCCGCCGAGCTCGGCCAGCCGGCGCACCGCCTCCCAGCGCAGGTCGGGATCGAGGGCGAGGCCCTGGTCCGTCGCGTCCGCGTCCAGCCAGCGCCGCAGCAGCGAACGGTCGCTTGTCGACCAGGCCAGCCCGCGGGCCAGCGCGATCGCGCGCTGCTCGTCCGGCTCACCGACCGGGACACAGGCCGAAGCGATCACCTCGAGCGCCGAGGGTGTCCGCTCGTGGGGAGCCAGACGGTCGAGGGCGGCCGTGACCAGGGTGGCCGACGGCTCCCGCGGCAGCTGCCGGGCCAGGAGGTCGAGGTCGAGCATCGTCGCCCACAGCACCGCGCGGACGAGCGGGTCGGGCAGGCCGGCCAGCCCGCGCGCCACGGCGTCGTGCGAGAGCGGGTCCAGCTCGATGTGGGCGAACGTCTCGCCCCGCGAGTTGGGCACGACGACCAGCCCGGCCCACTCCGGCAGCTCGAGCGGCTCGTCCGCCAGGTCGACCATCCGCGAGCCGACCTCGGCCAGCGACGCGGAGAAGGCGGTGACGGTGAACCGGTGGGGCCGTACGCCCTCCCGGGTCAGCACCGGAACGTCACCGAGGCGCGAGACCCGGATCGTGTCGTGACCCGACTGCCGCAGCCACAGCGACGCCCAGCCCCGCACGTCGCGCGGCGAAGCGGCGTCCAGCGCCGACAGCAGGTCCTCGAGCGTGGCGTTGGCGAAGCGATGGCGCGTGAGATGCGCGTTGACCCCGGCCAGGAAGTCCGAGGAGCCCAGCCACGTCACGAGCTGCCGGAGGACCGCGTTCCCCTTGCCGTACGAGATCCGGTCGAAGATCGTCGTGGCCGTGTCGACGTCCGGCACGTCGGAGGCGGCCGGCGCGACCGGGTGCGTGGAGCGGCGGCGGTCGGCGAGGTAGGCGCCGGGCTTGTAGCCGGCCTCGAACGCCACCCGGGTGCCGGCGTAACCGGCCACCGTCTCGGCGACCTCGAACCCCATGTAGTCGGCGAACGACTCGTTGAGCCACGAGTCCTCCCACCACACCGGCGAGACGAGGTCGGCGAACCACATGTGCGACATCTCGTGCGCGATCACCATCGCGCGGTGCCGGCGGTCGTCGTCGGTGACCCGCTGCCGCGGCAGCATCGACTCGTTGGCCGTCACGCAACCGGGGCACTCCATCGCGCCCCAGTTGAGCTCGGGCACGAAGACCTGGTCGTAGGAGTCGAACGGGAACGGCTCGTCGAAGATCGCGGTGTAGTGGTCGAAGCAGACCTCGGTGATCCGGCGCAGTTCGGCCGCGTCGCGGTCCAGCTCGGCGGCGAGCGAGCGCCGGGCGTGCCATCCCATCTCCAGGCCCCGGTGCTTCCACCGCACCGAGTGGAACGGCCCGGCCACCACGACGAACTGGTCGCACGGGATCGGCGGGGTGGGGGCGAAGCCCGTCCCGGACGGAAGGCTGTTCGACAGGACGGTCCACGCCGGGTCGGCGGTCACGTGCAGGGTGATCGGGGCCTTGAGATCCATCTGGTCGAAGCAGGCGAACAGCCGCTGCGTGATGTCGAGGCCGAGATATCCGCCGACGTAGCGCTCGCCGTCGACCGGATCGACGAACGCGTGCAGTCCTTCGCCGTCGGTCACATAGCGCAGGCGGGCGTCGACGACGACCTCGTGCCGCCCGGGGGCGAGGCCGTCGAGGAGGATGCGCCGGCCGTCATACCTCGGCGTGAGGACGGAGCCGTCGAGCGTCACCGAAAGGGACGAAGCCTGGTGCAGCTCGAGGAACGTCGGGCCGCCGGTGGTGCGGAACCGCACGGTGACCCGGCTGCGGAAGGCGTCCGGCGAGGTGATGTCGAGCGCGAGGTCGTAGGAGACCTCCGAGAGCATGGCGGCCGGGCCCGGGCCTCGTCCAAGGTCAGCGACACCCCGTCACCCTACTGGCGGCGAAGGCGCCGGAGGGCCAGCGCCACCTGCAGCCGCAGCTTCCCCGAGGGCGAACGGACCGGCCATCCGACCAGGTGTTCCAGGTGGACGACCCGGTCCTGCAGGGTCGAGTGGTGCACCCGGAGAAGGGTCGCCGCGGCCCGCAGGCTCGGCGTGTCGGCGAACGCCTGCAGGGTCGCGAGGGCCCACGGCGCGGCCGCGATCGCGTGCGAGAGCGCTTCGAGGTCGGGGATCGAGGCGGGCAAAGGGGCTGACGCCAGGAGGGTCAGACCACCCAACGATTCGAATTCGACGACCGTCGGACCGGGGTCGTCGGCGGTGCCGTCGGCCGCGAAGCGCAGGGCGGTCCGGGCCGCCGCGTAGGACGTGGGCAGGTCGGCGATGGTGCCCACCGGTCCGATGCCCACTCGCCCGCCGGGGACGACGGCGCCGGCGGCGAGCACCACCGGACCGGTCGGGCGTGCGGCGGCGCGGACCGGGCCGGCGAGGCCGAGGTTTCGCGCGGCCACCTCGCGTACCGAAAACGCGGCCGTCGCATCGACGACCAGCTCGACCAACGCGGGGTCGGCGGCCGGGGCCCGGCCCCGGGTGCGATCGAGGACCACCCGGGCCGCACCCGCCGCCCGCTCCAGGATCATGGCATCGACGGGGCCGGGCTCGCCGGTCCGCTCCAGCGCGAGCACGGCTTGCGCACCGATTTCTGTACGCGGCCACGCCGCCCCAGCCGGCTCCGCCGCCGGCTCGTTCCGGCCTTCGGGGGTGACCCGCACGTGCACCCGCCGCGACGAATCGTCGAGCCGCGCGGGCACCCCGGCCAGCACCGCCGCACCCCGGACGATCGCCTGCAGACCGGCCCGCGACTCGCTCAGGCTGTCGAAGTACGCGATGACCCGCAGCGCGGCCCCGGCGTCCGCATCCAACGCCTCGAGCCGCACCGCGAGATCCTTCATACCGTCATCCTGCCAGGGCCTGTCCTGCCGATCGCGCGAGTGCGAGGCGAGGTCCAGGTGGTGGCTGATGTCGGGCGAGACGCGCCCGCATCCTGGGTTTGGATGTGGGCGTGGCTCGG